>JABCOH020000001.1 GCA_013333695.2 Candidatus Saccharimonadota bacterium
CGCAATGCGAAACTGGTTGGCAAGACGGAAGTTCGTGTTCCGTCCAGCAAGATGAAAAAAGTCATCGCTGAACAATTAGTCAAAAACGGCTACCTTGCAAATGTTAAACTAGAAGATGCCAAGCCTCGTGGCGTGCTGGTCGTGACCATCAACGAAGAGGGTACTAACAGCACCATCAACGAGATTACCCGTGTCTCAAAGCCAGGTCGTCGTGTCTACGTCGGCGCTAGCGAGATTCCAAAGGTGAAAAGCGGCCGCGGTTTGGTACTCATCTCAACCTCAAAAGGTGTCATGACTGGCGCCGAAGCAGCCAAGGCTAAACTTGGCGGTGAGTTGTTGTTGAAGGTGTATTAGACCTGACAATGCTAGCTGGAAGAAAAGCGCTCGGGGAAGTCCTGGGCGCTTTTTGCATGCCCAAACTACTTCCGTTATAATGCAGCTATGCAGCAGAATAACCCCATCCCATTCACTGCCCGAATCAAAGAATTATGTATTGATTGGCTAGTCATCAGCGCTTATCTACTCTGTCTTTTTGCCGTGTCAATGGCCTGTTACTTTATGATGCTTGGCGGTATCCCGACCTTTTCTGAGTTGCACAGTCAACTCATCGCTACGTTTGCGTCAGTTTTGGTTGTCGTCGCACTATTTACCTATCTTGACTTCAAAGGCGGTAGCATCGGCAAGCGCACCGCCGAGCTAGAGATTTATTTTACACATAGAAGCTTTAGCCGCAGCTTCGTTCGTAATAGTGTCAAATTCTTTCCTTGGCAAATTGGCCATATGGCTGTCATTCACGGAGTGTATACCGAGTTTGACACAATGAGTATTGTATTGTCACTTATCTCCTGTATTCTGTTGGTCATTATGTTCTTGATGGGCACCATGCGCCGCGACCGGCGACACCTCGGGGATATGTTAGCAGGGACACAGGTGCAATTGGCAAAGCGCAAGCAGGAGTAGTTATGTTATACTCGCCGCTGTTTTATGCGGACGAGTTACGATCTCAGCAACGTAGACAGCAGAGCAACCGAGAGTATACAGGTGGCATAGCATCCTGAGGTCGGATGCCTTGTAAATATTTAATTTTTGTGGTATAGTGTCAGAGTAGTAAAAGGAGTAATGTATGGGAAGAAAAGGCACTCAGCAGCCCCTGTCAGCTGATATACTAGCTGGCGTGGTGTCTGCATGGGAGGCCCAAAGAGAATCCGGGTGGAAAGAGGCTCAGGAGAATATTGATAGGCTCACTCATGAAATAGCTGACGTTGATGAGCTAATAGGCAAATTGACGGATGTGCGTGCTCAGTTGGTTCAGGAAAAGGATGCTTGGTCGCAGGTTCAAGAAAAAGAGGAGCAATCCGCCGCAGATAACCTGAAAAATAGGATTATGGAAGCTACAAAGCGAAAGATTGCCAAAACATCCGGACCGATAGGTGAGATTGCATTCCGCGGGGCTGTTCAAGCCGAATTGGCTCCAATTATCTTTGCTGAAATAATGCGACACACCGCCTCACAAAATAATCAACCACAAGAAAGGAATAATCATGATTCGTAAATCCCCAGAATCCACCATCAGCGAAAAGGTTGGTAACGTTTTGCGCCGACCGCTAGCTAGCCTTATGGGCGTAGTGGCATTGTTTGCCTCTGGCTGCGGCCTGTCGGGATTGGACGCCAAGCCAGCCCCAGCGACTGTTACCGTGACCACGACGAACAGGCATCCGCAAACGACCGAGACGCCACGGGCGACGCAAACCGTACGCGTCACTGAAACCGTGACGCCGTCCCCGTCAGAACCAACCTCACGTCCGACAAAAACTACACCCAAAGAGGGAGACATCATCACCGTCGGCGGGCAAATTACCTGTGCCGACGGCGAGAAGTTTGTCGGTGCGTGGGCAGAGAGAACAGGAAAAATAAAATCGGACTGGGTGGAGACTAATCCAACTAGCGACCAGTCGGTCGTTGACACTAAAGACATGGTGGGCGTGATCGGCGAAAAAATAAAAGTTTCCGTTGGTTGTGGTGGAACGAAGAAGGATTGGGGTACAGTAAGCTATTCTGGCTTTACAAAATTTACCGGCAAGGATCTTGATATCACCTGCTATCCTAACGGTAACAACGGCTGGTGCGAGGTGAAAGAGAGGTAGTCTCTCGGCTAAACGCCCCGTTGCCTTGACACGTACCCGCCTCGCAAACTACGATATTCTTATGAAAAATCATAAGGACGTGTTCACGGACTAACGGTAGCTAAAAATGATCCCATTTCTGAAGCTTCCCGCTACTTCTAAAACTGACGTTATCACACTGCGAGATGTGTTCTATAACGATATGTTGCGGCTGTTTGTGTTTGCCCTCGTGTTATTAACGTTGTTTTATGGCGTGGGTGCGCTGGTGGCGGCTGCAGGCAATAATAAATATCCGATTGAATATTACACGCAGCTGTTTTTTGACTACACGCCGGTGGTGCGATTGATCATTCCGTTGGGATTTTGCGTAGCGGTAATGGGATTGAAACGAGATAAGCGATGGTGGTCGTGTTTGGCGGCGGCGGAGTTCATGTTTGTTGTTAACTTTAGTAATCAAACATATCATTTTGAGCTTAGTGGGATGCTGTCGCTCATTTCTGCCGTTTTATTAACGATTTGTGCATGGCGTTTGTGGGATTATTATGAGCTGCGGCGGGTGTATCATTATGACACGCCACAGCTGACGCGGCCGGCACTGGGGGCGTACATCACGCTAGCGATAGCGTCCTTGCTCATGCTGATACCGCTCAGTTGGACGTCGTGGTTTTGGCGGTGAGTTTTGGTTTACTGGGCTTGATGGTTGGTGCCAGTGCGACCGTCATTCTTCCGTTCGTTATCTCGGTAATCACGCCGATGGCTCGATTATCTCTATTACCAATCGGCGCGAATGTTGCCCGCGTGCCCACCGGTGGCAGGCGCAGCGGATTCATGGCGTTGATGGGTATAGTGATCGTCTCGCCATATTCCTTGAGCCGCCAAAAGCTGTCCGCCTCGATCTCAATAATAGTTACCGCGCTACTAATCAACAGGCCGTCATTATCTAGTCGCGCATATGTCTCGAGCGCCTCCAAGCGATCCCTCTGCGGCGTGTCTTTGTGAGCGCGCTGCCAGATGTAGAAAAGTGTGGACGCGATAAGCAGCGCAAAATTGAGCAGGTATACAACATAAGCTAGCATCGGCTCAAAAACCGCAGTCATCGTTCCATTGCGCGCCAAAATATACAGTAGTACCGTGGATGCGGAAAAGACGACGAAGCTTATTTTTGCGATGAGGCATTTTGAGATCATAAGCATATGTTAGCACACTTACGATGGCCTCATGATACACGCCTATGGGTAAGTAAACTACCAAAATAATTTGCGGTTAGTCAGTAAAGCTTTAGCATAAATCGGCACTGTGTATATATTGACATACGGCACACATATAGTATAATTGAGAGGCTAGATAATTTGTATTAAAGTGGAGTTTTCACTCTTTGGGAGAATAGCACATGCACGAGTTAGCACAACCAAACGACAAAGACAGCCGTCTTGAGATACATGAAAGACCAATTGATCATACTGATACGACAAATCGTCTCAGTGCCGCTGCTATCGTGAATACATTGGGTCCAGGATTAAACATCAAGATGCTGACGTCAGATCAAATGAACGCCATTCATGGCTATTATGATGATCTTTTCCAGAAACGGACTGAATTATGGCAAACGGTATTTGACTCCAAGAAAATTCGACCATACGGCCTTTCGGAGGATTTTTCAACCATAGGCGAAGCTTATCGTGAGCTGGATGTGATCAATGGTGATCCGACGGAGCATATGCTATCACTTCAGAATACCTTCGCCCATTATTGTGCAGATGGTCAGCATGATCTTGTATTCAAAGGCTTAGATGCTAAGCAATATGACCTATACAGGCTTCTCAAAGAAGAACTCAAGGAGGTGCGCGAATTTAATCTAGTAGCAGGTTCGTCAGTAGATGTGAGTCACGATAGAGATGGCGCTACATATGACTTAACCTTCGGCACCTATCTGGAGGGAATGCCTCTCAGTCAGTTCAAATGTAAGGGAATGGGGCGCAGCTACGAGCATGGAATTGTCGGCTACAATGACGCACAGCCCGCTACCGCCAAAACAATTGACGGACTTAGGAGGGCTGCACGTGTATTATCGGGTCTAACAGAATCTGTGAACGAGGAACTCTCCGATCAGCTGAATGAAGCGGGTATCCAGATTACAACTGATACAATATCTATCCAGGAAATTGGCGGTTTGGAAGAAAAGGTATTGGAAAGCTTTTACGGGCTAGAGGCAGATATGAAAGAGCGTCAGCAGATATGGCGCGATGAACTGATGGGTGCCGGAGGAAAAATTGAAACCGTCTCGAGACTCAGCACTAAGGCCATCCGTATGTTCGACTTCTTGAAAAACGCCGCTGGGACTGATCCTCAAAAGTAGGCAAAGTCCCCGAGAGTTGAATCGTGCTTATACCTTGCATTTCACCCCTAATCTATGCTAGAATACCAGGGTTAATATCAAATCACACGAAAGGTGAGTAATGAGTCTGAGTCGAATCGGAAAACTGCCGGTGGTTATTCCGGCCGGTGTGACAATCACG
>JABCOH020000002.1 GCA_013333695.2 Candidatus Saccharimonadota bacterium
CAGTTAAAATTGGCTTATCTTTGCCAAAATAACCGTCATATTTTTTCTTCAACTCATAGCCGTAATTTGACTCTTCCGCTAAAAAACCTAACAGTGTATATTGAACGCTCATATTCTTACTATACACCCAGTGTTTAGTTATTGCAAGAGTTTTATACACTCGGTGTATAGTTGCTATTACAACGTCCATTCACCCTATTGACACAGCATCCGCCCCATCACAGACAGCTCACCCCACCAAACCGCCACGATCAGTAGCCCACCTCGCCAGAATACAGACTATTATTCAATTTTGGCGTATAATAGGTTCATGGCACAATTTTGCCGGGTATACCGTAAACAGCGATCGGTTAAGTCAGCTCTGTTGGGAATTGGCAAAATTCTCAGCTTGCCACAATACTTACTGTTAGCAGTTGTTTTATCTTTGCTTTTTGCACTCATTATTTTCTTTGCCATCAACGCTAATTTTTATGGCCCACTGATGATGTCGCGACTGCCAATACTGGACAAGGTCGCCCTTTTGGGAACCATGTTTATTGACATATTCAAACAAGGTTTCATCTCGCCAAACGGTGCACTATTACTCATAGTGTCGACCCTCCAGGGTCTGTCGATTACTGTCGTCATTTTCACCGCCAAGAAAAATAAGCGTAGTGAACAGTCGGTCACCAGGCAAGTCGGACTCAGCGGCCTGGCCTCTGTAGCTGCGGCTATTGGCTTAGGCTGCGTTCCCTGCGGCACGTCACTCATCTTGCCGCTCGTTGCTGTGTTCTTCTCAGGCGCCGCCGCAGCCACCGCCGCCGCTGTCGCCAGCACCCTCGTTCTGATCTTAGCGCTACTTCTGAGCCTCTTTTCACTCTACAAATCTGGACAAATCGCCTTTATGTATACCGAATTAGCAAAACAGGAGGAATTATGAATCGACAAAAAACAGCCGGCATAGCACTTATTTGGGTCATCTTGGGGGTTATGATCGCAGGCATTGTGGCACTATTTATCTATGGCATTATTAATCGCCAACCAAATCAACATATCGGTGACGGCAAGCCGTGGAATAAAAAAATGTCGCAAGGCTCTACCGAAGCCAAGCACGTGTTCGTTGATTACACTGATTATTTTTGTTCGTTTTGTGCCGAAGTCGAAGCAGCCACCAACACCAATTTTTTCAAGAATGACTATATCAAATCAGGCAAAGTTCGTTATGAACACCGCGTAGTCACGCTGCTCAAGGAGGTCACTAACAACACCGAATCTGGCGCCCACGCTGCGTTCTGTGCCGCCGACCAAGACAAATATTGGCAATATACCCACGACATCGTGCCGCGCATCAAACGTGATTATTTTGATAAGGGAATTGGCGTAAAAAACGTCGCCACACCGCAAAAAATTCCACCACTACCGCTAGAATATTTCCTAACTTCTGCCAAGAGTGTCGGCATGGACGAGGCAAAATTTGCTGATTGTATGACTAAGAAACCGCACCAAAATGAGATTGAGAATAATACCAAGAAAGCCCTTTCGCTTGGCGTGAGTGGTCTACCATACATGGTAATCAATGATTATGTCGCCAGTGGATTTATGGGCGGCGAAAATGGGCTGAAGGCAATTTTGAAAGCCGGCGGAGCGTACTGATGCCCACCAAAAAAAGACAAAGTAAGCCTCAAAAATCATCGGCAAAACGACAATCAGCTCGGTCTAGTCGTGGGCCAAAAACCAATACAGTTCCTGCGAACCGACCCAGACTGAGCAGTATTTTATTCACTACACTGCTTTTACTGGTGGTAACCGCGATAGGTGTATTGTTCTACTTCCACTCCAAGCAACCACCAGCACAGCGCCCGACGGTCTTGGAAGATGAAAAATATTACTTCACCGACTCACGCTATGCTGGCATCCGCTCCAAGTTCATAACGCGCGACACCAAACACGAAAAAGTCTCAATTGAATACCCAATCACCAGCAATTCCAAAATCAACAAACTCATCGCCCGAGCAATTGACCGCGCCGACGGCGATTTTCGCCACACCGCCACTAACGCTCCGACATTCGACCGGCCGATGACAGAGACGATTAGTTATCAAGTTACGCATAATAATTCGACCGCTCTGTCGATGATCGTCAATATTAAACAAGACATGCACGGCGCGCATCCGGTGTCACTAACGCATTTTTGGACGTTTGACAAGAAGTCTGGCGAGGTGATTGGCTTGGATAATTTGACTGAAAAATCAGAGGAAGCCATCAAGGCAATCGTGGCAGCTGCCCGGCACGACGTCGCGCAAACCATCAAGCAGCGCCAGCAACCAGAAGCGAATCTTGATGAGATGATCACCAAGGAGGCGTTATCGAACTTCACCATCACTGATGATGGTAGCACCTTAGCTTGGCCAATTGGACAGGCTTCGCTTTTACCGTCAGCCTACGGCGAAATGACGATCAAAGTGCCGATCGCCGCCGTTGCCAAATATCTGCAAAATCCGACAGCCCGGAAACTGGCTAATATCCCCAAACCGCCCGAGCCAAAACCAAAGCCAGCGCCAGCCGCGCCGCCAGCCGCGAATTCTGGCAATAAAGTGATTGCCTTAACCTTTGACGACGGGCCGGGACCGTACACCGCGCAGCTATTGGATATTTTGGATCAACATGGCGCTAAGGCCACCTTTTTCCTGATCGGCAGCAAAGTCTCCGCGCAAGCCGACGTGCTGCGGCGTATGCACTCGCGCGGTCATCAACTGGGTAATCACTCGTGGTCGCACCCAGAACTGCCTAAATTGCCAGTTGGCCAAATTGCTGGCGAAATCGACCGTACCAATGACGCCATCAAGCAAGCCACCGGCGTCAAGCCAACCATCTTGCGCCCGCCGTACGGCGCGGTCAACAGCGCTGTCCTGGAGCAGCTTCGCCTGCGCGGCATGTCGTCAATCTTGTGGTCGGTCGATACCCGCGATTGGGCCGACCGTAATAGCGAAATCGTCTGCTCGCGCGCCGTCGCTGGCGCCCACCCTGGAGCCATCATCTTGATGCAC
>JABCOH020000003.1 GCA_013333695.2 Candidatus Saccharimonadota bacterium
ATCAATGATTATCAACGCCCTGCCGTCGATCAGCTGCTTCGCTTTCACGTTATACTGCTTTATCCATTTCAATGTCAGCACCAGCGCGCACCATATACATAAAATACCGATGTAGTCCAAAATCTGAATACTATTATTGTAAATGACGCCTCCAATAATGCCGCCCAGCACATAGTTCTGCACTTGATCGCTGGCAGATGACGGCGATAAATTACCTTTTCCGGAAACGTTGATGATTATCGTCAGCGCGAAAAAGCCAATCAACAATTTTATTGCTACTAAAATGAATCCATCCATGGTTTAATTTTAGTACAGACAGCTAGTGCTTCGGTATGACATGTTTGACGATGGCTATTTTGTATCAGCCGATGAGAACTAACTAGCCCTAATAAATTCATACTCAAAAGTAAGGTATAATATAACTTAGAAATAATAAATTAACAAAAAGGTACAAAAATGAATTTATTTTTATGTTCGCACTTCTCAAGTGTTGGATCTATCATAGAAGAGCAGGTTGCCAATAAAAAGATTGCCTTTATTCCCACGGCATCGATACGCGAGGGTTATACGGGCTATGTTAGATCGGCGCGTAAACTATTCAAAAATTTGGGTGCTCAACTAATAGAAATTGAAATATCAACTGAAGAATCTTCAAAGATAGAAGAATCACTCGAAGAAGCTGATATTATTTATTTTACGGGTGGTAATTCATTTTTCCTTATCGATCAGTTGCGGAGAACTGGCACAGACAAACTTTTAAAACAACAACTTAAGAATGGTAAACTATTCATCGGAGAGTCAGCGGGTGCTATCGTGTGTGCGCCTGACATCTCTTATATAGAGAAGATGGATCCAATTCCGAAAGATTATTCTCAGAGCAACAATGCAGCACTAAATCTGATTGATTTTTACGTTTTGCCGCATTATCTTACCGCGCCGTTCAAAAAGGTTACGGAGCAAATTGTGCAAACATTTCCAGACATTGATTTATGTGCTATCAATAATACCCAAGCGATTATCGTAAAAGACAATACAAAGAATATTGTAACTATTTAACCAAACCTCACCACAAACCGCATACCCTGTCCGTGTGGCACAAACTCATAGTCCAGACCCTTAGCGTCAAGTAGCATTTTCACGGTGTAGAGGCCGATGCCACTGCTATCAGTATGCTGCTTCGCGCCGTCAGACGTGCGATAAAACGGGTCGAAAACGTGCTGGAGTTGCTGCTTGGTGAGTGGCTTGCAGGCGTTTTCGATGGCCAGTTCGTGCTGGTCACAGGTAATTGTTATGACGCTTCCCGCGTCGCCGTGGCGCACTGCATTTGATACCAGATTCGAGATGACGTGGCGTATCATGTCAGGATTGGCGCGAATGGTCGTTGGACGGGCGTCAACTGTGAAAGTCATGCCGCGCGTTTTCGCCAGTAGTGTATAATCATCAACCACCTCGGCGATCAGCTGATCAACCCTCAGTCGCTTTTCTTGGCGCACGGCTTGCTCGGCCACGTTTCCAGAGCGCAAGACGTCGTTCACCATCGCCGTCAATTGATCAACCCGTGCCACCGATTTTGCCAGGTACTGATCACGGTCTTTATACTCGCCGACGTTCAGCTGCATGTTCTCGAGCATAATCCTGAGGGCCGCTAGCGGTGTTTTTAGTTCATGCGAGGCCGCTCGGAGGAGGGCGATTTTCTCTTTCTCCAGCTGTGTGATCCGCTTATTCTCGTGCTCCAGCGAGCGAATCGTTTGCCACAGATTTTGGTATAACTCGTTAATGTTTCGCCCTAGCACGCCGATCTCGTCATGGCTGTTCACCGGGTAGTGCACGTCCTTTTCCAGTCGCTGCATAGTCGTGGTCACTGCCGCCATCTTACGAATCGGCCGCGTTACAAAACGACTGTAGATGTAAGAAAACATCAGCGCCACCAACAGCGAACCAAGCATCGTATACGGCAATACGTGCAGCGTGGCGAGTTTGGCTTGGGTGACAGGTGCTACGTCGGCTAGTAGCTTAATTCTGGCCGTTTGTCCGTGATTATCCGCCACACTACCCTGCTGCAAAATCACTGAGCGCGGATCAACCGTTTGCCCATCAGCGATTTTCACCACGCTAGTATCGACCGGTTTACCGCTGTCTGTCACGATATTGACGGATTGAAAGCCTTGAAAATACTGATCGCGCCCGTCAATCGTTAGCGTAATGTTGACGTTTTTCATACTCGCAAATTCCTGGCTGAGACGGCGCATTTCCTCGGCCGATTTGCCGCGCAGCTCGGTGGTCAACGTTGCCAGGTTATTTGCTGCCTGGCGCTCTTTTTGCTGCAGATAGAATTGTGGCATCAAGGTGTAGACCAGTGCGTGCGCCAGGATGATTACTGCTACGAATAGGCCAATTGACACCAAAAACGTTTTGGGAAATAATTTAAGCCGCTTCATAGCGATAGCCCACTCCCTTCACTGTAACGATGCAGTCCAGGTGCAATTTCTTGCGCAGGTTTTTGATGTAGACATCGATCACTCGATCGAACGGCACCTCGTCGTCGCGCCACAACTTATCGATGATAGCCTGCCGACTCCAGACCATGTTTGGATTATCCACCAGTAACTTGAGGAGTTGCACTTCCTTGGGCTTGAGGTGCGCGTCAGTATCATTATAAAACCCCTGATAAGCCGCGAAATCCACCGAGGCCAGGCCGCGGCGCCACAGGGTTTTGGTGGGTTGCTGCTGGCGGCGAAATAGCGCCCTGATGCGCTTTTCCAACAGCACCAGTGAAAACGGCTTACTCATATAATCATCCGCCAGCTCGTCAAAACTGGCAACTTGCGTCGGCTCATCATGTAGCGCCGTCAGCATCAACACCGGCACATCGCTGGTCTGGCGAATTTGGTGCAGCACTTCGATGCCACTCATCTTTGGCAGCATGATATCGAGGATGATGACATCTGCTTCGGTATACTTCTCCAGGGCCTCCTCGCCGCTGGTTGCCGTTAGTACTGTAAAACCCTGCTGGCGGAGGAATTGCTCGGTGCCAGTGCGTAAGGTGGGCTCGTCTTCAACAATAAGAACCGTTGATGTCATATAAGTAGTATACCGAAAATGCCGCCCGTGGTAAACGAGCGGCATGGGGCGCGTGGTCAGCGTCAAATTGGGACGCTTGGGGCGCGTTAGTGGACGCCGACCACTTGCAGGCGCCGGGTGGTGCGACCGAGACCGAGAGAGATGGTTTCGGTGGCGTGGCGGTTGAGGAGGCTTTGTCCGAGGGGGCTATCGACCGAGATGCGGCCGTCAGACGGATCAGCCTCGAGGCTGTCAACGAGGGTGTAGCGAAAGAGTTGACCCTGCTGATCAATGAGATCAACCACCGAGCCAATGGCGATGCGTAGCCGATCGCGCTTACGCGGCAGCGGCTTGGCGGTCTTGAGCGCAGTGCGTTTCTCGGCGAGCTTGCCATGGACGTTTTCGAGATTCATGATAATGTCGCTGCGGCGGAGTTTGTCATCGCGAGACTTAGCGCGGCCGATGTCGCGTAGTTCAGCCGAGAGTGCTTTTTCGCGGATTTCGAGTTCGTTGATTTGCTTGTGTAATTCTTTGAAGCCTTTTTTACTGAGATATGTTGTCGTATTCATCCTTACCCTTTCTGGTGAGGCTCACCTCACCGTAACTTATTACACCATGGCATTCTGAAAATTAGCTGAAAAATTGTAAAAATGTCAAAAAAAGTCACGCCACCAGAGGTGAATTACAGGGTTTTTGGCAGCGAAATCGTGAACGTTGTCGTGCCTTTGCGGCTGGCGGCGGTGAGTTGGCCGCCGAGGGCGCCGGCTAGTTGCTTGGCGAGACTGAGACCGAGGCCGTAGCCGCCGGTTCGCTGATCGCCAGAGAAAAATCGCTCAAAAATATGCGGCAAGTCGCGCGCCGCGATTTGGCCATCGTTCGTCAGGCAGACGGTGATGCGGTGATGGGTAGCCTTGATATCAACCTGGACATGGGACTTACGCGGGCTGTGGCGCAGAGCGTTGTCGAGGATGATAGCGATGAGTTCGCGGACGATGAGGCGATGGCTGGTCAGGGTGATGGCCTCGTCGGTGGTTAGCGTGGTGCGCGCCTCGGCTTTGCGTTCAGTGATCAGCTTTCTGGTGAGGTCGGTGATGTCAAAGGTCTCGGTGGTGGTTTCTAACTGTCGATTAGCAGACGACAATTTGAGCAGCGTCTCGGTCAGCTGCGTCAAACGGTCGGTCTCTTCGAGCGTACTCTGGAGCGTCTGGCGAAGCGATGCCTTGCTGGCGCGCTGGTCGGACAATGCCAGCTCGGCCTCAGCCTTGATGACAGCCAGCGGCGTGCGCAGCTGATGGCTGGCGTTGGCGGTAAAGCGCGACTGAGCGTCATGTGCCGCCTCGATCGGCTCAAGCGTCCGTCGGGCCAGTATATAGGTACACACACCGCCGCCGAGCAGTACGATGAGATTGAGATAGCCGAGGCTGATTAACAGGTTGGTGGTCGAGATTGACGGATGGTCGCGGATAATGGTCGTTTCGGTGTTGCCATCAGTTTTGTGGTGCTTACTCCAGTTATTCAGCTGGACGTCAAGCTCGGAGCTAGCAACTTGAAAGATGATGCCGCTAAATAGCAAGCTGACGGTCATCAGAATGAGCAAGTACCAGCCGGCGAGCTTGAGCGTTGCCGAGAAAAATAATTTCACTCGCCAGCCTCCAATTTATACCCAAAGCCGCGCACCGTGTGAATTAGCGGCCGACGAAACGGCTTATCGATTTTTTTGCGCAGCTGCTTGATGTAGGCCTCGACGTTGTTGGGCAAAATGTCGGCATTAAAATCCCATACATGGGCGATCAATTTGTCTTTGCTAAGCGTCTGGCCGGGGTGGCGCGCCAGGTATTCGAGGAGCGCGTACTCCTTGCTGGTCAGGTCGATCGCGGTGCCAGCGCGAGTAACGGATTGCGTTGTCTGGTCGATCGCGAGATCAGCAATTTGGAGTGTGTCCGGTTGCTGAATCGGCGGGCGCCTGAGGAGCGCTCGCACGCGGGCGGTGAGTTCGGCGATGGCGAAGGGTTTGACGAGGTAATCATCAGCACCGCTGTCCAGGCCGAACGTCTTGTCCTCGGTCGTCCCCAGTGCTGTCAGCAGCAGAATCGGCATGTCCTTGCCCTGCCCGCGTAAATCCTGCACGATGTCCGTGCCGCTTCGTCCCGGTAGCATCCGATCAACGACCAATAGATCGTACGGCTCGCTCATCGCCATATTCAGCCCCTCATCCCCGTCATGCGTCACGTCCACGGCGTGGTGCTCACGCCGCAAGGCCTCAGCAATGATCCGGGCAATCTTTCGTTCGTCTTCGATGATAAGGAGGCGCATGAGTATATTATATAAAATATTTTGCTAGTGTGTATAGTGAGCATCTCATACCTGGAGTTGCTCAACACGGTATATAGGCTTATAATTATAATCAATGCATCTGGACGATAAAACATTTACCAATCTACTAATCATTTGTCAGGCTCTTGATGCGAAGTTCCCTCATGGTGCTGACATATTCCAGCGCGTATCGCGGTTGTGCGAGGAGAGTGGCGAGCTCGCTAGCGCCGTTAACCACCTTGAAGGTATGGGCGTCAAGCGCCGCAAACACGGCCAGCCGCAGTATGATAATCTCATCAAAGAGATTCAGGACGTCATGCGCTGCGCGGTTGGTATAGCTGTACATTACGGAGTAGAGCGTGAAGTTGTAGCGGCGATAGCTCGGAGCGCCGAGGGAGTAGAGCGAAAATAAGATACAGTGCCTTACGTCCCCTGCTCCACCCACATAGTGTATAATAAGCAGAAAGAAAGGGAGATATATGGAGCAAAATGTAGCAAAACAGCAGCGACCGATTGTCGAGATTCGTCATTTTCAGATGGCGTTTGGCGACAAGGTGGTCATTCAAGACCTCAGTTTTGAGGTGCAGCGCGGCGAGGTGTTCGGATTCTTAGGTAGTAATGGCTCAGGAAAGACGACGACACTCAGGGCGCTGTTAGGGCTATACGAGCCGACGGCTGGCGAGCTACTGGTTGATGGCAAGCCGTATACGGTTGAGGATAGCGTCAAGCTAGGCTATCTCCCAGAGGAGCGCGGCTTGTACAAAAAAGAAAAAGTCATCGACACTATGATTTATTTTGGCCGATTGAAGGGACTCGGCAAGGAGGAGGCCCGTGATTTCTCGGTCAAATATTTGGAGCGAGTTGATTTGGGCGATAAGGCAAAGACCCGGCTGGATAAATTGTCAGGTGGTCAGCAGCAAAAAATTCAGCTGGGGGTGACCATCATGGGTGACCCAGAACTGCTTATTTTGGATGAGCCGACTAAGGGTTTTGACCCGGTCAATCGCCGACTACTAATGAACATCATTGAAGAGCGGCGCAAGGCTGGCGCAACGGTGATATTTGTCACCCACCAGATGGAAGAGGTCGAACGGCTATGTGATCGGCTGATTCTATTAAAAGACGGTCGAGCGGCGGCGTACGGTACGCTAGCAGAAGTGAAAAAGCAGTTCGGCGGCGCGTCAATGGATGATATTTTTGTGAAGGTTTACGGTGGCGAAAAGCAGGAGGTACGTCATGAGTAAAATGCATAATTTTGGGATGGTATTCAAATTTGAAGTGCTGCGCACCCTGAAAAAACCGACCTTCTGGCTGATAGCGCTAGGTTTTCCGGTCATGATTGGGCTGGTTTTCGGTATTGTTCTTTGGTCAAATCAGGCGACTAAAGAGGCGGCCGATAAGCTTCAAGAACAAAAATTTAGCATTACTATGACAGATCATTCAAAGCTAATCAAGCCGGAAGTCGCGGCGGTGATGAAAGTCCAATCAGTTGACTCCGAGGCTGAAGGTATCGAAAAAGTTAAACGCCGTCAGACGGATGCTTACTTCTATATACCGAAGAATCTTGAGAAGGACACGATCAGGATATACGGCCAAGATACGGGGGTTTTTGAGAACAATAAGTACGAGGCAGTTGTCCGCACACTACTGAATCAGTCGGTTGATAGTAGGGTCACCGGATCGGAAGCGGCAGTGATCAAGCAGAAAATTAATTCGTCACTCAAGACCTATAAAGACGGTAAAGAAAGCGGCGGTGTGAACGAGATGATCGTGCCAGGGTTCTTCCTGGTGCTGTTTTATATGCTTATTGCTTTCTTTAGTAATCAGATGCTGACGAGTACTGTTGAGGAGAAAGAAAACCGCACTGTCGAGATGCTGCTGACAACAGTGCGAGCCAAGACACTGATTGTCGGTAAGATCTGGGCATTGATCGCTCTATCATTAATTCAGGGGATGGTCATCGTCGTACCAGTGTTAATTGCCTACTTTGGATTTGGTTCGCAGTTGCATTTGTCTAACTTTGATCTATCGCAAATTGTGTTTGATCCGACGAGAATCGCTGTTGCTGTTGCGCTGTTTGGTGCGAGCTTTACCATGTTGACCGGTCTGTTGGTAGCTATGGGGGCAATGATGCCGACCGCCAAGGAGGCGAGTTCGTGGGTTGGCCTGGTGATGATACTGCTGTTTGGGCCGCTGTACGCCGCGTCAGTATTTGTCTCGTACCCAGAGTCAACGTTCTCGATGGTTATGTCGTACTTCCCGCTTACGGCACCAATTCCGTTGATGATTAGGAATACGGTCGGCAATTTGTCGCTCATTGAGGCCCTGATCGGCGTAGCGGTCTTGGTAGTGTCTGCGGTGCTGATCATGATGCTGGCGGTGCGGATTTTCCGCTACGGCGCGATGTCCTATGACAGCAAGCTATCTCTGTCGGCGTTGCGGATGAAGCGAAAAGCTGATAAAGTTTAGACTATGAAAGTACGCATTGAAATAGACACCAAAACATTTGTGCGGTTTTGGCTGGTGGTGATTGGCTTTGGGCTGGCGGGGTTGATGATTTATTCGGCGCGGGATGCGCTGATGGTACTCGGGACGGCGTTGTTTCTGGCGCTGGCACTGAACGCGCCGGTGCGTAAGTTGGCATCGTGGCTACCCGGCAAGAGTCGGCTGGGCGGGACGGCGGTGGCTTTTATGCTGCTGATCATTATCTTGACTAGTGTGATTTGGTTCGTGGTGCCGCCATTAGTGCAACAATCGGCCAAGTTTGCTGAGACACTGCCGGGGTTGGTCAATGGCGTTAACGAGCAGTGGCATGGGCTGAGGAATTTTATTGAGCAGAATGGTCTACAGTCGCAGATTGATTCGCTGATGAATAATATCCGCGGCCAGGCATCCAGTTGGGCGGCGAGTTTCGGCGCGAATATTCTCGGTAGTATTGGCTCGCTGGCATCATTTTTGGCATCGGCCTTTCTGGTGCTGGTGCTGACGTTCTTGATGCTGCTGGAGGGTCAGGAATGGATGGAGCGGCTGTGGCGACTGTATCGGGATGAACAGCGGCGTGATCATCACAAGATGCTAGTTGGCAAGATTTATAATGTGGTGACTGGCTACATCGTTGGGCAACTGACGGTGTCGGGGATCGGTTCACTGTGTGCCGGGGCGTTTGTGTTTGGTATGAGCTGGTTTATTCCGGAGATCGCAGCCAACTTGGCGATGCCGACGATTCTGCTGGTGTTCCTGCTCAGTCTGATCCCGATGTTTGGGGCAACGATCGCCGGTGTGGTGGTGGGACTGATGCTGATGCTCAATAGTGTGTCGGCGGGCGTCATCTATCTCATCTATTTCGTGATCTACCAGCAGATTGAGAATAATTTTATCGCGCCAGTTATTCAGGGCAAGAAAGTCGAGCTGTCGGCACTGGCGATTTTAGTGGCGGTGACGGTCGGGCTGTATGTTGGCGGCTTGGTCGGTGGTGTGGTGGCCATTCCGATCGCTGGATCGCTCAAGGTGCTGATGGATGATTATCTGGCGCATAATCGCGGGCCGCAGGCGCCGCCTCGCCGCTCGCCGCTAAAAAAGGCGCTCAAAAAAGTTGCTGAGACGAAGCCAGCTGAGTAAGCGGCCGAGGGATTATCGGTACGACCAAACTTGACCAGATGGGGTGTCGCGTAGGGCGATGCCCTTTTCGTCAAGTTGAGCGCGAATATCGTCGGCAGTCTGCCAGTTTTTGGCGCGGCGAGCTTGCTGACGCTCGAGGATGAGCCGCTTCGCTTCATCATCAACGTCTGGCGTGCCGTCCATTAGCTCTAGGCCCAAAACCTCGTCAATTACCTCGAGTAGCTGCAATAAACCGCCGCGGTGAATTTTCTCTAGCGGCGCGTGATCCAGCCGTGAAAACGCCTCGTCGATCAGCGCCAACGCCCCCGGTGTATCCAAATCATCATTCAGCTTTTCAACTAGCGCCTGCCGCGCTGCCAGCAGCGACACTGTACCCTCCTGCTCATCCTTCTCGTCGTCATCATCCAGCGTGTCATGCGTTTGGTGTCGCAGTGCCGCATAGCCGCGCCAATGATCCAGCCGCGCCTGCGCTGCTTCCAAAATTTCCCAGGTGAAATTGCCTTCGGTTTGGTAATGCTTGCTGAGAATCGCCAGCTTAAAGGCCATCGGGTTGAAGCCACGCTTCGTGATATCACTGAGCGTGATGATATTGCCCAAAGATTTGCTCATCTTGTGACCATCCACCTTGATATGGTTATTGTGCAGCCAAATTTGAGAGAATTGCTGCCCAGTCAGGCTCTCGCTCTGAGCAATCTCATTGGTGTGATGCACCGGAATGTGGTCAATGCCGCCAGTATGAATGTCGATTGCATCGCCCAGCGTCTCCCGAGCGATGGTCGAACACTCCAAGTGCCAGCCCGGAAAACCGACGCCCCATGGACTGTCCCATTCCATGTCGCGTTTGGTGTCCGTCGGTGAAAATTTCCAGACAGCGAAGTCGGTGATATTGCGCTTACCTGCCACGCTGACCCGTGCGCCCGCTTCCAGTCCCGCCACGTCCAGCCGCGCTAATGTGCCATAATCTTTCAATAGTGACGTATCAAAATACATGCCATCACCATCAATTTTGTATAGAAATCCCTTTTCGTCTAGCCCGCGAGCAAAGTCGATTTGCTGCTGAATATAATCTGTCGCCCGCACCAAATGGTCGGGTCGCACTAATTTCAATACCTCGTAGGCCTCGTGCTCGGCGATGGCGATGTACTGCTCGGCCACATCCCAAGCGCTTTTACCCTCGCGGCGCGCCCCCTTCTCCATCTTGTCCTCGCCATTATCATCATCGCTGGTCAAATGCCCAACGTCGGTGATATTCTGCGTTCGAATAACCGAGATGTCCTGCCAGCGCAGCAACCGCACCAATACATCCCAGTAAATATAGCCGACCCAATTGCCGATGTGCGGCTGCGAATACACCGTCAGCCCACAGGTATACATGCGAACCGTCTGTCCGTCGAGCGGTTGGAGTTTGTCTTTACGGCGAGTGAGGGTGTTATGGAGCTTCATCGGTTTTATTGTACAGGAAAAAGCAGAGATTGGCGAGCGACCCTGCCCTGTCGCAGTTGAACGCTACCCCCGCATCCCAGTCGTTATCTGGGTGGCTGTAAGATCTGCCCGTACCTATGGTATGATGACTCTAGGAAGTGTAAGGCGAGAAAGGTGATATATGGATACAACATTATTTCAGTACTGTCAAAAAATAGTGCTATTCAGTCAAGACGGCTCTGCTGTGCTGCTCGCTAGGCGCCGCGGGGAGGCTGATTATGATGGTGTGTTCTCGTTTATTGGCGGTAAGTTGGAGTCGACGGATGGTGGCCTGGTGAATGGTCTTCGGCGGGAGAAAAATGAGGAAATTGGCTCGGCTGCTAAAATTGCGGTGGTAACGAGTATCAGCGTTAATGAATATTTTGTCAAAACTAATGGACAGGCCATGGTGCTGCCGCACTATTATGCCCGGTTTATCGGCGGTGAAATTACGCTCAATGATGAGTATTCTGAGTATCGGTGGGTAAACCTACGCGAGCTAGATCAGTTTGAGCCAAAGATCGAGACGGTCGTCCCCATGGTTGAGGCTGTCCAAAAAATTATGCGAGTTGCCACCGAGGCGGATTATCGAGAGATATAGTTAAATCATTCCCACTCCAATGAAAATAGCCCACCGAACGAGCTCAAACCAGAACTGGATATGTCTCAACCCAGGAAATGCAAGTAATGCATCTCAACCAGTTTGAGCCCAGTCGG
>JABCOH020000004.1 GCA_013333695.2 Candidatus Saccharimonadota bacterium
GACGAGGAGGTTGCAGCCTCTGGGCCGAGAGACTCAGGGGAGGATGTTGGCAAGCGGTTTGGGTTTTGGGGCATTGTGGTGGTTCCTTTCTGGGGGGATACGACGGTCGGCATTTTTGCTACCGACTAGCTTATGTTTTGAATGGTAGCAGATTTAGGGGGGAAAGTCAATAGGTTGCTACCCGTCGGACAGAAATATGATAGATATTGTCCTACAACGTCTTCTTCACCAGCTCCCGTGTAAAGAACTCCAGCGTGTCACCTTCCTCGACAACGACTTTTCGCGTAGTTTTGAGGCTGAGCCCACACATTTCACCCTCAAACACCTCTTTGGCTTCCTGATGTTGACGCTGGACGGATGATACTTCAACCTCGGCAATGTGCTCATCGCCACGCTTCAGGCGCGCCAACAGGCCCTTATAGACCTTACCCGTCATCATTTCACCACCAACGATCACCTCTTCGCGCACCGTTCGGAACACACCCTTAACGCTCAGCTGGCCGACTTCGGTCTCGACGACCTCTGGGGCCAGTAATGCCTCCATGGATTGCTTGGCATTATCAAGCAGTTCATAAATCACTCGATACAGCCGCACCTCAACATGCTCACGTGCCGCCAGGCGCTTCACTGCCGGCGGCAGATCGACATTAAAACCATAAATAACCGTATTCTCGCCAACTGCCAGATGGATGTCATTTTCTGAAATATTACCAACCCCACTACCGATAACATGTAGATCCACCAAGCCACCTGTATCAATCAATTTCAGGCTATCAATCACCGATGTGAGCGACCCCTGAACATCAGCCTTGACGAGAACATTGAACGACTCAGCGTCATGCTGCTGACTCATCATTTTCAAAATATCCGAGCTGGTGACATTGGTGCTAGCGGCCATTTTTTCCTGCTCTAGGCGCGCCGCCTGTGCCAAGTGCCGCGCCTCTTTCTCATTTTTAGCCAACCGAAAACTGTCCCCAAACTGCGGCAGCTCCTTAAATCCAGTTACGTTAACCGGTGTGCTCGGGCCCGCCATTTTCATTGTCTGACCACGAAAGTCCGACATTGTTCGTACTCGACCGTACGCCGTGCCGGCCACCAGATAATGCGCTGGTTTCAGCTGACCGTGCTCGACGAGTAGCCCAACCACTGCACCGCGCCCGGTTTCCATGTGCGCCTCAATCCCCAAGCCCTCTGCCGGAACATCCTCATCCGCCCGCAGATCTTCCATGTCTGCCACCAATAGCACCATATCCAGCAGCTTATCCAAATTCTGGCCAGTTTTAGCGCTGACTTCCACCATCACCGTATCGCCGCCCCACTCCTCAGGATTGAGGCCGTGTTCAGATGCCAGCTGCGTTTTTACCAGCTGCGGATTAGCAGTATCTTTATCAATTTTATTGATCGCCACCACGATTTTCGCATTAGCCGAGCGCGCAAACCGAATCGCCTCGACCGTCTGCGGCTTAACGCCGTCATCCGCCGCTACCACGATAATCACCACATCAGTCAGCACCGCGCCGTGTTGCCGCAGCGCCGCAAACGCCTCGTGTCCCGGCGTATCCAGCAGCGTAATCATCCGCCCGTTGCGCTGTGCTTGATAAGCGCTAATGTGCTGTGTTATTCCGCCAGCCTCGCCCTCAACTGTCTTTTTATCCAAAATTGCGTCCAGTAAGCTCGTCTTACCATGATCAACATGCCCCATCACTGCCACAATTGGCGGGCGCGGTACTGCCCTTTCCGACAGTGTATGTTCCACGCGGGCGCGGCCAACAGCCGCTTCCTTTTTCTTGAGCGTTACCTCAAGGCCCAGCTCTTCAACGATAATCGACGCCGTCTCAAAGTCCAGTCGCTGATTAATCGTCGCCGCGATACCATTCTTAAACAGCTCGCCAATGAGCGTCGTGACCGGTAGATTCAAGGTGGTAGCGAGCTCTCCGACGGTTACTGAATCTGCAATTGTGACAATCTTTTCTGTCATCTGCTCGTGCTCCTTTCATCGCCGGCATGACACCTCGGCGAACTATTTACGTTACTCTTTTTCTATAGGCTATTTTTTCTTGCCGCCAGCCAGCGACAGCGAAATCTTGCGATTATCTTTATCAATTTCTAGCACGGTAAAGGTCTTGCGCTCATTCAGTGTAAAGACTTTCTCCGGGTCAGTCCCATCGCCACCCAGCTCCGAAACGTGAACGAGAGCCTCGACAGCCGGACTTAACTGCACAAACGCACCAAACGGTGTAATCCGCGTGACCGTACCTTCAACGTCCTCGCCCGACTTGAACTGTTCTACCTCATCCAGCCATGGGTCCTTCGTCAGTTGTTTCATGCTCAAGCTGAGGCGCTCCTTATCAATAGCGATAATCTTTGCCTCCACAGTCTGGCCAACCTTGACGTAATCGCTCGGGTTGTTGACCCGCTCCCAGCTGATTTCTGAGATGTGAATCAGTCCCTCAATTCCCTCAACGTTCACAAACACACCAAAGTCTACCACGCCAGTCACGATACCCTTGATGGTATCGCCGACTGACAATTTCTCAAACCGCTCCGCCAGGCCCTCTTTGATGGCTTCTTTTTCGGAAAAGATGAGCTTGTTCGCCTTGCGATCAGCATCCAAAATCCGTACGCGAATCTCTTTGTTGACCAGTACGTTAAGCCGCTGCAAGATCTCGTCCTTGTCACTTGAACCAACTCGCGGATAATGCTCAGCCGATAGCTGCGATACCGGCAAGAAACCGCGCACCCCTTCATATTCAGCCAACAGACCACCACGATTGGCGTCGTACGGTGTCACCGTTACAATTTCACCGCTCTCCAATTTGGCGGCGACCTCGTCCCAGCCACGATCGCGCGCCGCTTTACGCATGCTCAAAAGTGAATAACCGTTGTCCAGCTCAACCTCGACAACACTCGCAGTTACCTCGTCACCTTCGGCGTAATTGTTCGACATGCTCACCTCGCGGCGCGGCACCAAGCCAACGCCCAAAGGCCCCAGATCAATCAGAACTTCGTGTTTCTTTATTGATAAAATAGTTCCGTGCACAACCTCGCCCGCGGTCAGCTGTTTCACGGAGTCGCTCGCCTGAGCAAGCAGATCGTCCATGGTCAATGGATTTGCCATACGTCCAAATAGACTCCCATATTACGTTAATATTCTTATCCAAGCGGCCTGCCAAAACAGTCACCTCTTGGAGGTCTCGTTTTATTATATCGTAGATAACGCCTCGAGTAAAGAGAAGGAAGCTAAACTACCAACATTGACCGGCGATAAGCAAAGCCCGCGGCTACAATCAGCCCCAACACGAAGCCAACTGCCAACGAGTCAGCCGGCCCAGTTGCTGGTAAGCGGGATGACCCACGGCTATTGTTTTGAGCTGGCGGCGTTGGTTGATTCTGCGCGTGTTGTTGAGGCTGCTGCTGCGCGGACTTATTTGACTCAGCTGAAGAAGTGTCTTTTTTCTCATCGCTATTCTCGCTCTTCTTTTTGTCGGCCGGTTTATTGTCAGTTTTCGTGTTGTTCGTCTCTTTTTGCCGCTCACTCGTCGCAGCATTTTCCGTCGATGAGGCGGCCTGGTTCTGTGCTGATAATTGTCGCAATCCGTATAACGTTGCCAAAGCGATTGCCGCCAAAATAACCCCTACAATCACGTAGATTACAACATATCCTCGCTGGCGGTTCTGCTTCATACTATTATCTCCCTGATGTTACTAATACTTACTTTACCATATTGTCACCGCTCTCGTAAAGGGGTATACTAGCTTCATGATTATTGCGATTGATACTGGAGGCACAAAAACATTAGTCGGACGATTTACCGACAACGGCACACTAGAGACAACAACTCGGTTTGCCACCCCAACAGACATTACGGCGTATATCAAACAGGTCGTTGACACCATCACCGTGATCGCCGAGGGCGCACCTGTTACAGACATCTCGATCGGTCTACCCGGCACCGTCACTGACGGTGTCGCTACATATTGCATTAACCTCGGCTGGTGTGAGGTGCCCATCCGCGACCTCCTAGCCGAGCACTTTCCCGACGCCCAAATCATCCTCGAAAATGATGCCAACCTCGCCGGCCTCGCCAGCATACGTCGCCTTGAACCACAACCAGCCTGCGGCCTCTACGTCACTATCGGTACAGGCATCGGCACCAGCATTATCCTCAACGGCACACTCCACCCCAGCCTACGCAGCAGCGAAGCCGGTCATATGCAAATCGCATATCAGTCAACCATCGATTCGTGGGAAAACCTCGCTTCCGGACGAGCGCTCAGTCAACAGTTTGGTGAATTATCGGACGCAACACCGCCCGAAGCTTGGTTTGAGGCTGCCAAGAGACTCAGCTTAGGACTGCAGGCGCTGATCGCTGCTATTCAGCCAAACGTTATCGTTATCGGCGGCGGTGTCGGCCGCTACACCGATAAATTCTCTGCATCACTAGCCGGACTTATCACCGAGAAGCTGCCATCATTTATCACCTGCCCGCACATCGTTGGTGCAGCACATCCCGAGGAGTCTGTACTCTATGGTTGCTACGATAACGCTATCGTCCATCGTTAAGCAGCTGGCCAGCGATTACCCAGAGTATCAGTTCCAGGCTGGCGATGTTTTTTCGTGGTCACACCATTCACGGACTATCACTTATATTAACGAGGCGTCATCAGCTGCTACCGCCCAGCTGCTCCACGAAACTGCCCACGCCATCCTGGGCCATCATCACTATACTCGTGACATCGACCTCATCGCCATGGAACGCCAAGCCTGGGAGCTAGCTGTCCATCACTTAGCCCCGCACTATAACATTACTCTGGCCATGAATGACGACGTCGTTCAGGATGCGCTCGATAGCTACCGCAAGTGGCTACACGCCCGCAGCACGTGCCCAACATGTAGCGCTGTCGGTATAGAAATCGCCAAGCACCACTATCGCTGTCTCCACTGTGCTAGCAACTGGTGCGTCAACGAGGCTCGATCCTGCGAACTCCGCCGCTACCGCAAATAGCCCTCTACGAAAAGAGGGCTACCGCATCATTTTAAGCAACTTGGCTACGCGGCCAGTGTCACGTCGTCTTGGGTCGTTGTCTGTACTGTTGATACCGTCGTTGTCGGATTAACGGTTGTCGTGGCCGTCGTCGTTGCCTTACGCCGACGAGAAATGCGACCACCTTTAGCACCAGCGATCCGCGCCAGAGCTGGGTTTGCCGCAAAGCCACCGGTCCGTCCGTTCCGACCGCCCTTCGCGCCGATCTTGGCATAAAAGTCTGGGTCACGTGCTAAGTTTTTTGCTGCCGCTTTCATACCGCCAATTTTTGTACCTGCCATGTGAGTTTTCCTCCCTAATTAAAAAGATTTCCACATCCTCTACTATGGAAACCCTCGTCTTTATATATCACACATGATATGTGTTATGTATGCATATTATCATACTGCTCATACTTTGTCAACATTTACATAAGCTATTTTTATTGTGAATAAAATATTGCAATCAGCGGTTTACTTCGCTATAATGAGATCTGTCACACTTTGTGACGGCACCTGTTGGAGCTTAGAAATGATGAGTTCCACCACTCAAAAACCACCCTTTCTGCGAGATGGGTGGTTTTTGATTGTGAAAGGAATTTCGCCAATAGCTAAAATTGTCTAAATCGAAAATTACCTCGACGACAAGAAAAATACGTATACCCACCTTCAACTTTCCGACTACAAAGCCCGCCTCTATAGAGCTACCTCAATAACAAAGACGAAGGCCCGACTATACCATCCCTACTTCAGTACCGATTAATGCACCGCCAACAGCTGCGCCGCCGGTCCAGCACCAGCTGTCATCGCCACAAACTGTGCTCTCGTCCAATAGAGTCGTCCTGCGATCGGGTCATTAACATAGAACCCGAGCGGATCGTGCGGCTCACCGCGAACCCCAACAATGAGGCGTACGTGCATCGGTATTGGCCCACTGACCATCCGACCTGACGGTGTCCTCCAACTATCAATTTTTGCGCCAATCCGCCATACGCCCCACGCAATGACTGGATTACCATTGTGAATTTGCTGTGCTACGAAATTCGCATTGGCACCATATGCCACTGACGTCCTGCGACCATACTGCCCAGCCGCCCGTGCCACCGGACCAGCGTATACACCCCAGCCCGTTCCCGCACCTTGGTTGCCGTTTACGTCGCCCACAAACTGCGCATTCGGATCGTCCCACTCATTTGTCGCCTTATCTCGCGGTCGTGGACGGTACCCGAAACGCTGCAAAATATTCCAATCATTATCGTGCACACCACGATATGCCAAGGCCATACGCAACGAGGCCGCTTCACAGCTTTGGGCGTACGCCTGACGATAGAATGGTACGTTATTGAGTTTGACGACCCGTGAATTAGTTGTGAACGATGTCGCAATTCGCTCTACGCTCGGCAGTCCAAACACTGGCTGCACGCCTGGCTCTACCCAAACCTGAACTTGCCGCTGAAAGCCCATATTGACCACCCGAGCAACCATCGTATTACCACGCCAGGAAATACTCTGAACTGTACCAGATGAAGTCCTGAGACGATCCTGGGCGCTCTTGTGGTCAACTGCCTGATCAAAGGTTATCCGTACATCCTGCGCCGCTTGATCAACCGTGGTTCGCCACGGGGACGCCCCTACACCACGCACATGCCCATTAGTGGTAAATGTCTTTTTTACTTCCTCGACGAGAACACCTCCACGAGCTGTCCGTAGGCCTTTAGGAATGGTGTATGTGTATGTCTTGCCCGGCTCCAATTTATCTGCCTTGAATACGTACTCGGTATCGCTCCGCCACGAACCATTACCAGCCGTGTCAACCGCTATATTTGGCCGATCCTTCGCATCAATTGCTTCCTGAAACGTCAACTTCAATTCGTCTGATGGCGTTACTGAATGCTCTTTAATCGGTGACCCAATCGCCGGTAGTGGCGCACTCTTCACCGTAAAACGTTTTAGCTCTTCCTTCTGGGCTTTATCGTATAATTTGAAGGTGTACTGTGTATCAGGTGCTAATAAGCCAGCATATTTCCATGAAAATGTTTGATCATCAGACGACTCACGCTTCAGCTCAAGCGCTGGCTCGGTCGTCAATTCTAGATCGCGCAATTTACTCGCCCGCGACCCCAAACGCACCGTCAACGCCTGATCCATTGCGATCACTTCTTTGCCGTCCAGTGATGTCGTATCCACTCGTGGTGCTTTTTGCGTCTTGAACGATACATCATGGATTGTTGCATTACCAAACAGCGAACGTCTTGCCCCCGGGAACGCCACGGTGTAATTTGTATCAGCTGCCAGTGGCTGGTCAGGCGTAAACTCCATCTCAAAAACGCCGAACAACTGTCGCTTTTCGCGCCACGTACCACGCACTTCTGGCTTAATCTCTGGCCTCACCTCGCCAAGCTGTTGATTAAACTTCAGGCGAATCGGCCGATCAATTGCCTGCAAATCCTCGTCGGACACGCGCTCAGCGCCGACATTGCCGCGCGTTGTGATAACAAATAGCACTCCAACTACTACCATCGCCAATGCAACAATACCGCCACCAATAATAACCCACGATTTTGGCCGCCTTAACCAAGACGCGCACATCACCACAAACCCCCCACGCTCCGACCTCAGGGACTCTGGCTGTTCTGTTTGTTTTTTATCCATTTCCCCATCATTATATCATACTTATGCTACTCGCAAGCACCTCCGACAAAAACGAAAAAAGACTCCCTATTCGGAAGTCTTTTTTATAATTCGGCACCGTGCTAGTTTCCCACTTTCGCAGTATAATCGCCGCTGGGGAGCTTAACTTCTGTGTTCGGAATGAGAACAGGTGTTTCCTC
>JABCOH020000005.1 GCA_013333695.2 Candidatus Saccharimonadota bacterium
CATACCAAGTTTGGTACCGAGAAGTGTTTTCACTTTTCCTCACTCCCACTTAAATACTCCTGATGACGTGCGGTTTCTGGGTTCTGAGTGAGGCGTTCACGATAAACACTTCAACCATAGCCAGACCTGCTCATTCATCAAGGAGAACAGTTGATATTACGCGTAATAGAAATTACTTTGCAATTGTAACACATGTTGGTCTGTGGCGTCAACAGTAGTAGGATGTAGGTCTAGGCTATTGACATAATGTTGATTACCTGCTATAATCTGACAGTTTGAATAAAGTAGCGAGAGGAGCAAGGCATGACTACAACATCAGAAGCTAAAGCTTGGTCAGATTATGACAAGGTCACAAGGAATCCAGAAACCGATGAAGACAGTAGGAAGTTCTTTGAATGGTTCGGGCAACTAACATATGAAAAAGTTGAAAATGGTGAACTATCATATGAGGATCTAGAGAGACTACACCCAACTGTACAACAAGCCGTAGAGATTGCCCTTAATTTGTACATGGAATCGCAGCAGGAGGCAGCACAAGAAGCTACCGATACGCAATAGCCTTTGGTCTCAGTTAACCAACAATAATACCGCCCCGATAAGGAGCGGTATTTTAGTATCGGTTTATCGCTACACGCTAGGCGTTGCGCTTCTCGATGATCTCCTGCGCTACGTTTGGCGGTACTTCCTCGTACTGCGCCAGCTCCATGGTGCTGGCTGCGCGGCCCTGCGACATCGAGCGGATGTCCGAGGTGTAGCCAAACATATTTGCCAGCGGCACGAAGGCCTTGACCAATTTGGCGCCGCCCATCAAATCTTCCATGGCGTCAATGCGGCCTCGGCGGCTGTTAAGGTCGCCGATGATGTCGCCCATGAACTCTTCCGGGGTGGTTACTTCGACTTTCATGACCGGCTCGAGCAAGATTGGATTGGCCTGTTTGATACCTTCGCGGGCTGCCAACGAACCTGCTAGTGAGAAGGCTAGCTCCGAGGAGTCGACATCGTGGTACGAACCATCATATAGAGTCGCCTTGACATCAACCACTGGATAGCCAGCGATAACGCCGCCCTCCAACGTCTCTTTGATACCCTTCATGACAGCCGGGCGATACTCCTGAGGAACCACACCGCCCTTGATCTCGTCGATAAATTCAAAGCCCTTGCCAGCTTCGTTCGGTTCAAATCGCACCCAAACATCACCGTACTGACCACGCCCACCAGATTGCTTGGCGTGCTTACCCTGAACTTCGGCGCGACCCTTGATTGACTCGCGGAAGGCCACCTGCGGCTCGCCGATGTTTGCCTCAACCTTGAACTCGCGCTTCATACGGTCGATCAGGATATCCAGGTGTAACTCACCCATGCCAGACATGATCGTCTGGCCAGTTTCTTCGTCAGTGTGGATGCGGAAAGTTGGATCTTCCTCGGCCAGGCGCTGCAAGGCGAGTGCCATCTTTTCTTGGTCAGCCTTTGATTTCGGCTCAACGGCGATGGAGACTGGCGGCTCTGGGAACTCGATACTTTCCAGGGCAATTGGATGCGCTGGGTCGGTCAAGGTATTACCGGTACCGGTGTTCTTCAAACCAACCACCGCCGCGATGTCGCCAGCACCAATCTTGTCGATCTCCTCGCGCTTGTCAGCATGCATGCGCACGATACGGCCGATACGCTCCTTATCGCCAGTGGTGGTGTTCAGGACGTAGCTACCCGAGCTCAAGACACCGGAGTAGACGCGGATAAAAATCAATTTACCAACAAATGGGTCAGTGGCGATCTTGAACGCCAGGGCGCTCATCGGCTCTTTCTCATCTGGCTTGCGGCCCACTTCATCACCAGTCTTTGGATTCTTGCCCCAGATTTCGTCAACGTCCAGCGGGCTTGGTAGGTAGTCAACCATCAGGTCAAGCACCTTCTCGACGATAACACCGCGACCGTCGCCGCCAGTCACTAGGTAGAAGTCGCCAGCCAGCACGCGCTTGCGTAGCGCCATTTTTAGTTCATCAATAGTAATTGCCTCTTCACCTTGGTCGAGGAATTTCATCATCAATTCATCGTCAGCTTCAACAGCATTTTCTACCAGCAGGGCGCGGGCATTCTTCGCCTTCTCCAACATATCAGCTGGGATTTCGCCGACCTTTAGCTCATGATCAGTGTAATCATCGTAGGTGTAGGCCTTCATGTCGACTAGGTCAACCACGCCATTGATGGTCTTTTCAAAACCAATTGGCAAGTGAATTGGAAAGGCCTGCTTGCTCAGGCGGTTGTGAATCGACTCCAGCGATCTCCAAAAGTCGCCGCCAGTCTGGTTAATCTTGTTAACGAAACAAATGCGCGGCACGCCGTATTTGTTTGCCTGACGCCACACCGTCTCGGACTGCGCTTCAACACCCATCTTGCCGTCAAACACCGTCACTGCACCGTCGAGCACGCGCAGCGAACGCTCCACCTCAGCGGTAAAATCGATGTGCCCTGGGGTGTCGATGATGTTAATCTTGTGACCCTTCCAGAAACAGGTCACCGCCGCCGAGGTAATGGTGATACCGCGCTCCTTTTCCTGCGCCATCCAGTCGGTGGTAGCACCGTCGCCATCACCCTTGACCACGCCAATTTTATGCG
Source organism: Candidatus Saccharimonadota bacterium (assembly GCA_013333695.2). GTDB lineage: Bacteria > Patescibacteriota > Saccharimonadia > Saccharimonadales > Saccharimonadaceae > Nanosynbacter. The sequence continues at coordinate 2,614 of JABCOH020000005.1, forward strand.
TCAAACCAGTGCGGTACAAAATACCCTCAGTGGTCGTCGTTTTACCGGCGTCAATATGGGCAATGATACCAATATTTCTAAAGTTTTGTAATGGAACGTTTGCTGCCATTTGTCTTTCCTTTGTTAAAAGTGGTTATTGTTCGAGATTCTCCGGAGCTATTTTGACGCACCAAAAAACTACGCTTGGGCTGTATTATAGCAGACGATTGGCGTTTTGTGAATGAGCCTCATCTTACCGCGGAATTTGACTACGACCTGATTGGATCCATTGTATTCCCTTGGCGACGAGCAGATAATCTTTGTTTTGAGCGTCAGACCGACCAAGGAGCGTTGCACGCACCATCATCACCAAAGAATTGTAGCCTTCGGGATCCGTGATAGCCTCTAGGGAGACAGACTGCACATGCATCGCACCCTTCGCCTCTAATCCAACCCACCCCTCGTTGCGAAAAGCGGGACCCATATACGTAACGTCATACGGCATATATGGATCAAGCGAAGCCAGCATCTTGCAGTGAATATTTATCGCCTTAATCACTCGGTTGAGGTCTCTATTTGACAATCGCCCAAAAGGAATTTCATTAATCGGAACATCTGTTAGCTCCTTGATCATTCGAGCTGAGTCGATACAGTTGTTGTTTGGATCCACTGGTCGTATATTATTCAAATAATCAAGGGCCTCAGGCGTGTACAGCTGTAAAATAGCCTTGGCCTGTTCGACATCCATCAGCTGCGGAAATTGAATAAGGACATCTAGCGGAACAACATATTGAGTCGTGGTATCCCCTGGTGTTACGCCAAGACCACCAAGTGCGATTTCTGGATCAGACTTGTTCGCGACAATTAGACAACCGGCACACTGGAGTTTATGGTCTTCAATATATACGTATTCTGCTCCGTTTTTAGTGTATTGTTGTACCCATCCGCTTACCGTCATCAGCTGGCCTATAAACCCAGCAAATAGTTCTTGGTTAATCTGCACAGTGGCTTCTGGATACTGATGAGGACTGAGCTTTCGAATGTCGGACGTTCGTTCTCGGGCTAAGCGGAGAATAGTGGCAACTTGCTGATTGAAAACAGCCTTATCAAGTAACACAAGGTTCTCGGGCAGCGGGGCGGCAGATGGGCTAGGCTCAGTCGTCATCCCTTAATCATACGGCGTAAAAGCCGACTGACGCAACCATAACCGTAAAGCTCTTAGCGATAATTCACGCACTGCAGCGGCGTGTCATAATCATTCTCACGCACCAGGCTAATAACTTTCTGCAACTCGTCTTTCGAAGCGGAAGTAACGCGGACAAGGTCGCCTTGGATTTGCGGCTTGGCTTTGGGTACGGCAGCGCGAATGTCGGCAGCGATGCGCTTGGCGGTCGGCTGGTCGAGGCCCTGTTTGAAGGGAATTTCCCACGTGGTTTTGAGATTTGAGGTGACTTTTTCTTTGGTGAGATCGAGGACTTTGCTCGACTGACCCCGAGCCGCCAGTTTCTTGCGCACGATATCCAGCACCGCATCAACCTGCCAGTCGTTATCGCCGGTGAGCTTGAATCCTTTTTTATCATCCAGCCAGTCAATCCCAGCACTCGTCCCCTTAAAATCATACCGCCCTTGGATCTCTTTTTCCACCTGCATGAAAACATTATTCAGCTCGGCTTTGTCAATTTCTGACACAATATCAAATGAAAAACTTGCCATTTATCCCTCCTCGTTTTCTCCATTATAACAAAAATCGCTCCTTTTCTAGGGCGATTTTTGAGTTTGCACTCTCCCGGCAATTAGCCGCGAGCAAAGTGCGCAAAGGCGCGGTTGGCTTCGGCCATCTTATGGGTGTCTTCCTTCTTCTTGAAGGCAGCACCAGCTTCGTTGTAGGCGTCAACAATTTCCAATGCCAAACGCTGTGAGTATGGCATACCGCTGCGAGCACGAGCTGATTGTACTAGCCAGCTAAACGCGTAGTGTAACTGACGGTGTCCCTGAACTGGGAACGGAATCTGGTAGTTGGCACCACCGACGCGGCGGCTCTTCACCTCAAAGTTTGGGCTGACGTTTTTTAATGCTTTTTCAAATACTGCCAACGGATCTTCTGAATCCAATTTCTTCGCAGCAGTTTCCAGGGCGGTGTAGACAGCACGCTCAGCTGCCAACTTCTTACCGTCCAGCATTGACTTGTTGATCAAGCGCTGCACCAACACGCTTTGGTAGCGGCGGTCAGGTTGCAATTGGCGTTGTAGTTTTTTGGTAACTTTACGAGGCATGATTACTTATCCCCTTTCTTAGTACCGTACTTCGAACGTCCACGCTTGCGGTTGTTGACACCCTGGAGGTCCAACGCACCGCGGACGATGTGATAACGCACACCTGGAAGGTCAGGCACACGACCACCGCGGATCAAGACCACAGCGTGCTCCTGCAAGTTGTGACCTTCACCACCGATGTAGGCCCAGACTTCATAACCGTTGTTTAGTTTCACACGAGCAACTTTACGCAGCGCTGAGTTTGGCTTCTTTGGCGTCTTGGTCGTCACACGCACACAAACACCACGCTTGAGCGGTGCATTTTGGTCGTAGTAACGCGTTTTCAGGGCGTTATGAATGCGACCCAGTGCTGGCGACTTGGACTTTTTCTTGGCCGTTTGGCGCGGCTTGCGCACCAATTGGTTGATTGTTGGCATCCAATTTCTCCTTGGTTGATTTACTAATTATGGTGATTTCGCCTGGTGGCTCTAGTGAGTTGGCGCGCGATTTTGCACGCAAAAACCAGCTTCTCTTAGCGCCTACGGCTTGGATTCAGCAACTCCGCCCCGTGTCTATACCTTTTCTGCCGAGCATGCAGCCTGTACACATTCAAACCACCGCGCGCTCCGAAAAGAGGAAACTCTGAGGGTCATTATAACACAGGTTCAGTCGATACTTCAAGTGGCGGCCCTCTTTAGATCTCTTACACGAGGAATACGCCTGCTACACGCCGCGTTGTATCGTATCAGTTGTCGCTATTATTCTGATATCGCACGCCATGTGCATCCATCAGTTTATCAAAGTCAGTACTTATCTCCTCAGCACGAGGTACACGACGTGACGTGTCGATATCAGCCTTGAAGAACTGGACTGTTACCAATGCGTAGCCGGGCTTATGCTCATGCTTATTGCCAATATCAACGATTCTGTATGCATTTGCACCACGAGGTTTTATTCTGCGCACCTGATCAAGTGTATAACGCAGAAAGAATTCCTCATCTACCATAAAAGTTTTACATTCTCCAACTGGAGTACATGATTTCACCAGATACTCCATGTCACTAGAGTCCATACATGGTTCCTTTAGAGAATCTTTTGGGTAACGTGTGAACGTCTTTCCTCCAATGCCACCCAGCCGCACAGGCGTAATCACCGACACCTTCTCTCCATCAGTCGACCGCATGAACCGTTCTGGGTCTTCAGATAGTATTTCTTCTGCTGTAGGTAGTTTGCCGATACCGGCTTCTGTGTCTGCTTCTTTTGGCACAGCCACAAAGTTACTAAAGGATCCTAAATCGGCAAAATATGGGCTAACCAGTATCTCGTTCCACCTCGCATACAGTGCTTGAAAATCTCCAATACCAAGTATATGCGCCGCGGCATTCCTCCCTAAAGCAGCAATTCGTTCCACATGTTCTGTATATGATAGATGACGAGGCATTGGTTCGCTTAAATCATGCCCCCTGGTCTCGAAGACAGGTTCAATAATGTGCACAGGATCTCCATATATCAGTCTCCCGGCTCGTCTCAATACGTCTTCTGCTAGGTTTGCCTGCGTACATAGATATCTACACGCCTGCGAGCCCAAACGCATCCTTGTTAATGGATCACGCATAGCTTGATGTAGGTCGAGTAGCCTCTCGCCATCTGCAGCGAGGCGTCTCTCCCTTACAAAATTCTCATAGTCTATTTTATCAAGCACGGTTACTTCTGGAATATTGACATCATCCTTATATACCTGCCCAGCCGAGGGAACAAAAGCATCGGCATCAATAACCTTCACCTCCCCGTAGTCACCATTTTCTAGACTACGAAACTGCTCCGTACTAATTACCCCTCCTGGGTTTTCTTGAAGATCATGGTCATAGGCCTCCGTAATTCCATCTAACGTAGACAGCGGACCAACACCATGAGCCACAATGATTTTTTGGCGATGATCAGCACCCGTTCCGACATATTCACCACTTGCACTAGCGTAAGCCTGATTCCATGCCCTCATGAGCGGCACTTCATCCCTCCCCATTTCACCGTGATGATTTCCATAGAAAGACTTATGAGCCGCCTCTCTTGCTTCGATAATTTCCGGGAGTGTCGCGATGTGTCCTTCTTCACCAGCATACCGCAGGGCGTATTTCCAAGCAGTTTCTATATCCCGATTTCCTGCTGACATCAATGGACGACCGCGTTCTGACATTTCTTCTCCTATATTTTTAATAAAATAGTCTATCTATGATAATGCCCACACATTTTGTAATTGTACATACTTATTATATTATTGTCAATCTATATAACCAGTCTATCACTACTGAATACAGTAGAAAACCGCCCCCTATCCATCGGAGCGGTTTTCTGAGAAAAGAAGCTGGTTGGCTTATACCGCTATAGCTAACTCCTCTTCTTGATTGTCAGCGAACTCGTCCTCGCTTGGCTCGTCGGCTTCCGTCTCTTCGACAGCGCCCGTTCCTACTGGAATCTTGCGGCCGATGATGACGTTTTCCTTGAGGCCATGCAAGTGGTCAGCGCGGCCAGATACGGCAGCGTTGATCAGCACGCGAGTAGTGTCCTGGAAGGATGCAGCAGATAGCCACGAATCGCTCCAGATGGACACCTTGGTGATGCCGAGCAGTAACTGGGTGTAACTGATGAGGTTCTTGCCCTCAGCCGCCAGTTGCTTGTTGGTGTTCACTACTGCAGCCTTAGAGACTATGTCGCCAGTCACGAAGTCGCTATCGCCCGCATCTTCGATTTGGACACGGCTGAACATCTGGCGAACGATGATCTCCAGGTGCTTGTCGGCCACGTCTTGACCCTGAGCAGCATAAATGCGCAGGACTTCGTTGATGATGTAGCGCTGCGTGGCTTCGACACCCTTGAGACGCATCAAGTCGTGCAGATTCAATGAACCAGCTGTCAAGCGGTCGCCAGCCTCGACGACGTCACCCGCCTTAACGACCAGCTGCATAGTGCCTGGGATTTCGTAGCGAGCTGGTGCGCCGGCTTCAGCAGCAATCACCAAGGTGTCTTCTGCTGCTTCAACCACACCGTCAAATGGTGCGACCAGCGGACGAGTGTCGCCTTCGCCAGTTGCCAATACGTCGCCAGCCTTGACGCTTGAACCGGCCTTGACCACGATGGTTCGGCCGTCTAGCGGCAAGCGCTCAACTTTGCCCGATTCTGGAGTGACTTGGACGATGTACTTTTTGCCATCTTCCCAAACGTCAGCTAACCCGGCAATTTCCGTAACAAATGCCTGACCCTTTGGCGTGCGCGCCTCGAACAATTCTTCAACACGCGGCAGACCCTGGGTGATGTCACCACCAGCCACACCGGAGTTGTGGAAGGTGCGCAAGGTCAGCTGAGTACCTGGTTCACCGACTGACTGAGCCGCGATGACACCGACTGGCTGATGATTACCAACCAATTTACCAGTTGACATGTCAACACCGTAGCTGCGCTGCGGGATACCGTTGAGGTTGTTGGTTGACAAGACTGATTGAATCTTGACACTCTGGACGCTTTCATCATCATCAATTGAGTCAGCGATTTCCCGAGTGATCAATTCGTCCTTGTTGACGTGACCTGGAATCGTCTCAGCAGCATAGCGACCAGCCAAGCGGTTCGAGAAGTCGATCATCGTTTCCTCAGTTTCCGAGCGGTAGATTGCGTAACCTTCGTCGTCACCTTCAACGTCCTCAACCGTGAAGACGTCCTGTGCCACGTCAACCAAACGCCTGGTCAGGTAGCCTGAGTCGGCAGTCTTCAAAGCGGTGTCAATCAGACCCTTACGCGCACCACGGGTCGCCACAAAGGCCTCAAGGCTGGATAGACCACCAGTGTAGGAGCTACGGATTGGCAGCTCGATCTCGCGGTTAGCGGCGTCGACCTGGATACCGATCATGGCGCTGGCGAGCTTGACGTTCGAGATATCACCACGAGCACCAGAGTTGACCATCATCGAGATACTAGTGTCCATGTGTGCCAGCTGATCCTGGAGGAAGGCCGTGATCTTATTGTCCACATTCCGCCAGGCATCCACCGTCAAGTTGTAGCGCTCGTCCTCGGTGATCAAACCTTGGTCGAATTGCTCGGAAATCAAGGCCGCCTTGGCGTCGCCCTCAGCCACAAACTCAGCGATCTCGTCAAAGTGTACGTAGTCGGTCATACCAGTTGACACGGCCGCAGTTGTCGCAAAGCGGAAAGCCTGGCCCTTCATGCGGTCAGCGATCTTGGCAGTTTCCTCGGCACCATACTTGTTGAAGATCTGGGCCAATACTTTCTTCAGCTGCTTCTTGGTCTGGACGTTGTTGTCGTACGGGAAGTCCTCTGGCAAAATCTCGTTAAAGAAGACCCGGCCCAAGGTCGTCTGGCGCAGCTTGCCCTTGGCATAGATGCGAATTGGGGTTTGCAGCTGGATAGCACCCTTGTCGTATGCCAGCTCTGCCTCGTAGACTGAGCTAAATGACTTGATGTCGTCAGTCTGGGCCTGTGGCTTGTCGTACGTCAAGTAATAGTTACCGAGCACGATGTCCTGCGAGATGTGCAGCACCGGCGCACCGTCGGCAGGCTTCAATAGGTTGTTGGTGGCGCTCATCAGCTCGCGCGCTTCGGCCTGCGCTTCCTTGGAAAGCGGCAGGTGGACAGCCATCTGGTCACCGTCAAAGTCAGCGTTAAAGCCGGCACAGACCAGCGGGTGGAGCTGAATGGCTTTACCCTCGACGAGGACTGGCTGGAAGGACTGAATCGACAGGCGGTGCAAGCTCGGCGCGCGGTTGAGCAGCACGTACTTGCCCTTAATCGCCTCGTCAAGCGCGTCCCACACGACCGCTTCACCCGACTCGATCAAGCGAGTCGCCGAGCGGATGTTGTGGGCAAATTCACCCTTGATCAGCCAGCTGATGACGAACGGCTTGAATAGTTCGAGTGCCATTTGTTTTGGCAGGCCGCACTGATTGATCTTTAATTTTGGACCGACGACAATGACCGAGCGGCCAGAGTAATCGACGCGCTTACCGAGCAGGTTCTGGCGGAAGCGGCCTTGCTTACCTTTAAGCATGTCGCTGATTGACTTGAGGCGACGGCGGCTACCAGTCGAGCTGACCGCCCGACCACCGCGCGCCGCTGCGTTGTCGATCAGGGCGTCGACGGCCTCTTGCAGCATGCGTCGTTCATTGCGCTGAATCACTTCTGGCGCATTGAGCTCGACCAGCTTCTTCAGGCGATTGTTACGGTTGATGATGCGGCGATATAGATCGTTCAGGTCAGAGGTAGCAAACCGACCACCACTGAGGGCGACCATTGGACGTAAGTCTGGTGGGATGACGGGCAGTACCGTCAGGCAGAGGCTGGACGGCTTAATGCCGGCAGCCTGCATGCTCTCGAGCATCTTCAGGCGCTTGAGTAGTTTCTTCTCGCGCTGACCCTTGGCATGTTCAGCTTCTTCGGTCAGCTGGGCAATCAATTCTGACAGGTTAATCTCGTCCAGCAAGGCCTTGAGCGCACTCGCACCCATGCCGACCTCGATCAGCTCGTCATACTCCTCTGGCAGGTTACGATAATCCGTCTCCGAGATCAGCGCACCCTTGACGAGGCTCTCGAGCTGCGTTTTCTTCGTGGTGTACTTGTCGTTAAGCTCGTCAACCTCGCGGCTTTGCTCCTTCGCTAGCTGCTTGATGTCGGCACCATCAGCTTCCGCGAGCTGCTCGTAGCGCATCTTGATCGCCATCCGACCAGCCTCAGTCTCGGCCTCCAGATCCGCCAGATATTGGTCGCGGGTGATCTCATCAACCTTGAGAATGACATAGGTTGCAAAGTAAGCAATCCGCTCGATGTTACGCACTGTCATGCCGAGGAGCAGACTCATGGCACTCGGCGTGCCGCGCATAAACCAGATGTGCGCCACCGGTGCAGCCAGCTGAATGTGGCCCATGCGCTCGCGGCGGACGATTGACTTGGTGACCAGTTCGCCGTTTTTATCAACGGCGGCCTCGCGTGAACGCACGCCCTTGAGCTTGGAATCGTGCGGATTGATATCCTTGACCGGGCCAAAGATTCGCTCGCAGAACAAGCCGGCGCGCTCTGGTTTTTGGGTGCGGTAATTGATCGTCTCTGGCTTGAGAACCTCGCCGTGACTCCATTTTAGGATGTCATCGGCGCTGGCCACCGCTAGGCGCACCGCATCAAAATCGCTAATTCCGGTCGCGTTAAATGAATATTGCGCCATCTTACGCCTCCTCCTTTATTTCTTCTACTTCATCAATATCTTGTACGCTCATACCGGCCTCGATGTCACCAATGTCGTCTGATTCGTCTAGGTAAACTTGGTCATCGTCATCATCGTCGTCGCTGGTAGTTTGTGGCACGGTCTTGTCAGCTGGGCCGCTTGAAGCGATGACATGCTCAGCGTCAACTACACCGCCCTCGTCAAGCAGGTCAACCCGAAGGCCCAACCCCTGAAGCTCCTTAACCAACACGTTGAAGGATTCTGGCAGTTTCGGCCCGACGATCGGCTCGTCCTTGATGATGGACTCGTAAGCCTTGGCACGGCCATAGACGTCGTCAGACTTGATGGTCAACATTTCCTGCAAGGTTGCTGCCGCGCCGTAGGCTTCCAGTGCCCAGACCTCCATCTCGCCGAAGCGCTGACCACCGTTCTGCGCTTTACCGCCGAGCGGCTGCTGGGTGACCATGGTGTACGGGCCAGTTGAGCGGGCGTGAATCTTGTCAGACACCATGTGGTGCAATTTGATCATGTGCATGACGCCGACCGTGGTACGCTCTTCAAAGGCTTCACCAGTGCGGCCGTCGAACAGTTGCGATTTACCGTCACGCGCGAACCCTGCTTTTTCTAGTTCATCAGAAATTGTTGCCGACGGCACACCATCAAATGACGGTGTCGCCACGCGGTAGCCTAGTGCCCGTGCTGCCATACCGAGGTGCGTTTCAAACAGCTGACCGAGGTTCATGCGGCTCGGCACACCCAGCGGGTTCAAGATCACGTCAACTGGCGTACCGTCCTCCATGAATGGCATATCCTCGACTGGCAGAACCCGCGCGACCACACCCTTGTTACCAAAGCGGCCGGCCATCTTGTCACCGACACCAATCTTGCGCATCTGCGCCACAAAGATCTGGATTTGCATCAACACGCCGGCCTTGAGCTCGTGGCCATTCTCGCGGCTAAAGATCTTGACACCGACTACCTTGCCGCCGCCAGCATTGTTCATCCGCTGCGAGGTGTCGCGGACGTCCTTGGCTTTTTCACCAAAGATGGCGCGGAGCAGACGCTCCTCAGAGCTGAGTTCCTGCTCACCTTTCGGCGTAATCTTACCAACCAAGACGTCGCCAGCCTTGACCTCAGAACCGATTTGCACGATACCGTTTTCGTCGAGGTGGCGCAGACTGTCTTCTGACACATTCGGAATGTCGCGGGTGACAATCTCTGGGCCGAGCTTGGTCTCGCGAACCTCCACGTTATAATCCTTGATGTTAATACTGGTCAAGCGATCGTCCTCCACCAAGCGGCGACTGAGGATAATCGCATCCTCCATGTTGTAGCCGCCCCATGGCATAAAGGCCACCGTCAGGTTTCGCCCCAACGCGATCTCGCCCTCGGCAATTGACGCACCCTCGACGAGGATGTCGCCCTGTTTGACCGTATCGCCACGCGCTACGCGAACCTTTTGGTTGTAGCAGCGATCGTCATTGTTCTTGACAAAGTGTCGCAGCGCGTAGACCTTGACGCCATCAGCATACTTGACATGAATTTCATCAGCATCAGCCCGCACTACTTCGCCATCAGCCTCGGCCTGGATCAGGTGGCTACTATTTTCGGCCACCGCCTGCTCGATACCGGTACCGACAACCGCTGGCTCTGGCGTGAGCAGCGGCACTGCCTGGCGCTGCATGTTCGAGCCAGTCAAGGCGCGGTCGACGCGGGTTTTCTCGATAAACGGCACCAGCGCCGCCGTCGAGCCGAGGATCTGCTTGTGGGCAGCGTCCATAAAGGTAACTTCTTCGACGTCAACCTGACCTGGCTGGAGGAATTTACGGGCACTGACGCGGCTATCAGTGAACGACTTGTCATCATTCAAGCGCGCCCCGGCATCAGCGATAACCTCGCTGGCTTCCTGAGCGGCGTCCAGATAGACCACTTCATCAGTCACCCGACCATCGGTGACGCGCAGGTACGGCGTCTCGATAAAGCCATACTCATTGACCCGCGCATAGGTAGCCAGGTTCAGCACCAGGCCAACGTTGGCACCCTCTGGCGTCTCCACCGAACAGATGCGGCCGTAGTGCGTTGGGTGCGCGTCACGAACGTCAAAACCAGCGCGTTCGCGGCTCAAACCACTAGGACCCATCGAGCTCAATCGGCGCTTATGGCTGAGTTCGGACAGTGGATTGACCTCATCGAGGAGCTGACTGAGCTGTGAGCTGGTAAAGAACTCGCGCACTGCTGCCACCACTGGCCGCGCATTGATCAATTGGCTCGGCGTGACGTTCTCCATATCAGCCACACTCATCCGGTCCATGGCGTTGCGCTGCATTCTGAGCATACCGACGCGGAACTGACGGGCAATCAGTTCGCCGACCAGCTTGACACGGCGATTACTCAGGGCATCGATGTCATCAGCTGGCTCTTGGGTATTGTTGAGACGAATGATTTCGTGGATGATGGCCACCAAGTCACTCATCTGGAAAATACGATTCTCAGCGGTGTTAGCAACGTCGAGACCCAGGCGCTGGTTCATCTTGTACCGGCCGACCCGGCTATAATCAAATCGCTTGAAATCAAAGAACATTCGCTCAATCATCTGGCGCGCATTGTCAACCGTCGCTAGATCGCCCGGCCGCAGGCGACGATAGACTTCGATCAGCGCTTCATTGGCGCCACGCGCAGTATCTTTTTCGAGCGTTTCTTGAATGTAGCTAGTCTCGCCCGTGTCAATGTCGGCAAACAGTTCGCGAATTTCCGACGTTTTTGGATGACCCAAAGCCCGCAGCAATGTCGTCACTGGCAATTTACGGCGGCGGTCAATCTTGACATAAATCGTGCCATTAGTCGCCGTCTCAAACTCCAGCCAGGCACCACGGCCTGGGATCATCTTGGCGCCGTAGTAATTACGACCAGCCACTGTATCGGCGGTAAAGAACACACCAGCCGAGCGGATCAGCTGGCTGACCACCACACGCTCCGTACCGTTGATAATAAAGGTACCGCGCTCGGTCATCCATGGATAATCGCCGAGGTAGATTTCCTGCTCTTTGACTTCGCCCGTGACCTTGTTGGTTAGTTCGACGGTTGCATGCAGTGGCGCTTCAAACGTCAAATTGTTTTCCTTGGCGAACTGATCGGTGGTCTTTGGCTCGTCAAAATGATAACTGCCGAACCGCAGCGCCAACTTCTGACCAGTGTAGTCGTCAATTGGGTTAATTTCTGAAAAGATTTCGCTCAAACCATCCTCGACGAACCAGCGCCACGAGTCCTCTTGGTGAGCGATGAGATTTGGCATGGCGATCGCACTGTCTGTTCCAGTGAAAAAGACGCGCGCGCCACGAGTGGTCTGTTGAGCCACAGGCGTTACTCCTCGCATTGATTATAATTGGTGATCACGGCCGGAAGATCTCTTAGTCTCAGCACGAGCCCGAGGTTTGCCCGCCCATCAAGCTCGCCCCTCGCTAAAACTACACTACTTCACTGTGACACATTATGACGCATGGAGCAACGAATTGCAAGAGAAAATAACCAAATTATGCTATACAATGTGCGCGATGCTATCAAGAACCCGAGCATGCACCTGCTCCGGCGTGCCGGTGGCTGACAATAGCGGGATATTTCGCTCGGCGGCGATGGCCTCATAGGCGTGGTTAACTCTGTCCTGGAACGACTGCTCGCGCGACTCAAACGTATCAGGATGAGCGATGCGCCCGCGCTCCGCGATGCGCTGCTGGCGCTGGACGTCGCTGAGCGTCAAGACCACCATCGCGTCCGGCTGCAAGTATCGCTCGTCGGTAAATAACTTCGTCATCCGTATAATCTCCTCCGTGTCCAGCCCATCACCATAGCCCTGATAAGCCAGTGTCGAGATGTAATTACGCGCGCTGAGGACGATCTCGCCGCGCTGCAGGGCTGGCTGAATCTTTTCGCGCCACAACTCGCGCCGCGCCGCCGAGAACAACGCTACGTTAATTTCGCTAGAGCGCACTAGATTGCCATTTTTGACAATACGCCTCAGTTCATTGGCTACCGGCGTCGATTTTTCCGGATCATCACTGCCCGGCTCCTCAACCACGCAAACCGTCTGTCCGCGCGCCCGAAAATATTCCGCCAGTTTCGCTACTTGCGTTGACTTGCCTGTGCCGTCATTGCCTTCGATGACGATATATCGACCGGGACGGCTCATTTGATGCCCTCACTCAGCCCGGCGATAGCCACCGGTACGTGCCGCTGATCCTTGAACGCTCGCGGCAGCATCGTTTCTGGACGCCAGCTATGGATGAGTTCAGCGAGGTCGTCGGTGTGCTGGTACTTACCGCTAATACCGCCGCGTCCGCCGGCGTAGCCGCCATCCACCGGCCCGGTATGGTGGAAAATTAATTGCCCGATGCGCTCGCCGACTGGCAGTACCACGCTTTCGTGTTTGTTCAAATTGTAAATCTCGAGCGTAATCCGATTGATATAGCCCGGGTCGATCCAGCCCGCATCAAAACACACCGCCACGCCGTTACGACCCCACGAGCTGCGGCTTTTCACCTCAGCTGCGCCGCCATGCGCCCGAATGCCCACGAACTCGTGGGTGTGCGCCAAGATCCGCTCGCCAGGACGCAGTACAATAATCGGATGCTCGTCCGGAATATTACGAAACCGCGTAAAGCCGTTATGCTCGCACCACTCGGCGTGCGGTATCGCCATCAGTGGTCCCTTAAAATACCGCGCCACCTCCGCTTCGTCAAATGGGTTATAAACGCTTGACTGATCGTCAAATTCCTGTTTATAAAAATAATGCCCCAGCGTAAAATCCAGGCTGGCTTCGGATACATTGTCTGGGTCAAACGGCGTACAGACGATCGTTCCCTCTTCGATTGCTGCCAAAATTTCCCGGTTTGAATACACGCTCATGCCGCGCCTCCTCTTGTTTATCTTACCTCACTCCCCCGAGTGATTCTATTATGACAACATTTACCCGCTCGGGCAAGCTTTTCGTAAATTTTACATCATGCTAGACTGGGGTTATGGAGAAAGCCATCATCGTTGCCTATGATACCAACCGCGCTATCGGCCAAGGTGGTGATTTGCCGTGGGGACGGAGCTTACCAGCGGATCTGGCGCATTTCAAGCGGCTGACCAAAGGTAGCGATATCATCATGGGCCGAAAGACCTTTGAATCGATCGGCTCTCACCCACTGCCAGAGCGTGAAAACATCGTCATTTCCTCGCGGCCGACAGGAGTCAAGGGCGTCCTCACCGCAGTGAACCTAGCAAGCGCCCTGGCCCTAGCTCGCTACAAAACCTTCATCATCGGCGGCGCGCAGGTGTATGACGATGCACTGAACACACCAGAGATTGACACTATTTACGCCACCGAGGTTGACGCGTCATTCCCAGACGTCGACACCTTTTTCCCAGAGATTGACATGACCACCTGGCAGGAAGTGAGCCGCGTCCATCATCCCGCGGACACCGAGAATAAGTACGACTTTGATTTTGTGATGTATCGTCGGATAATTTAGCTAGGCTCAATTCCCAACACCTTTGGATAATTTAGTACGCCAACAAATTGTCCGAACACACTACACCGCAATCGGCGCCTTGATCGGCGGATGATGCTCGTAATTCTCCAGGCGAATATCATCAATGGTGAAATCGTCGATATTCTTGATGTCTGGATTGAGCCATAATTTTGGCAGCGGCAGCGGTTGACGCGACAACTGCTCGTCGACCTGCGCGCGGTGATTATTATAAATATGCGCGCTATTCAGGGTATGGACGAATTCACCCGGCTGTTTATCCGTCACTTGAGCGATCATTGATAGCAGCAGCGCATAGCTCGCGATGTTAAACGGCACGCCGAGGAACATGTCCGCCGAACGCTGGGTCAGCGCCAAATCCAGCTTATCTTTCTCACCGTCCCCGCCTGGCCGAACATTGAACTGGAACATCGTGTGGCACGGCGGCAGTCCGCCCGACTGCACGATGTCATCGATTTCCGCCACGTTCCAGGCACTAACAATGTTGCGCCGCGACGTCGGATTATTCTGTATCATGTTAATGGCGTTTTGGATTTGGTCAATCGTCCCGCCCTTGCCGTCTGGCCACTTCCGCCACTGCACGCCATAGACTGGCCCCAAGTTACCCCACTCCTCGGCAAACGCGTGATCAGTCGCGATTTTACCGATAAACTCTTTCAGGCCGGCACGCCACTCCTCGCCGTTGATCTCTGGAATGCCCTGGCTGGTTTTCTCCAAATAATTCTTGTACGGCCACTCGTCCCAAATATGCACGCCGTTTTGCGCCAAATACTCAATGTTGCCCGTACCCTTGAGGAACCACAGCAGTTCATGTGCCACGCTGGTAAAATACAGTTTCTTGGTAGTCATAGCCGGAAACCCGTTCGCTAGATCATACCGCGTCTGCACGCCAAATACCTCCGTCGTGCCCGTGCCGGTGCGGTCGCCTTTTTTCACGCCACTGTCACGAACCTGCCGCAGTGTATCCAAATATTGTCTCATAACCCCTCCTCGTCTTTTCTTAATTATGACAACATCCCAGCATAACCACAAGCGAAAATGGCGGTAGTTTTAACAACGGTTTATAACGCCAATGACCAGTTCTTATGCTTTGATTTACATCACAGGAGTTATATACTAAACAATATGCGTCAGCGAACTGCTATAAGGGAGTATATTTTGCCAGAAGGCCCAGAAGGACAACATAATTTTGTCATGGGTGCACTGCAATTGCCGGTGTATGAGCTTGATGGCGATAGTATGCAGATCCATGATGTTGTCTGGGGGGACTGCGAGATTGGCAATAGACAGCCGTATGATTCGCTACTGATAGGGTTAGCTCGCTCACCGCTGTTCCGCCGGCTTCAGGCGGTCGAGCAGTTAACATTGCCGCCGCACTTTGCAACTTTACCGAATACGACGTATTTTTCCCGGTGGCAGCATATCTGGGGGAGTTTGGCATTTGTTCGCAAGATGACAGAGGGTGATGATCGATTCGATGACCGACAAAGAACTGTTCTAGAGCTGAGGACATTATTTTCTGATGTCGGACAGACCGCTTTTTCACATCTGGGTGACTGGGTGTTTCAAGGTATTCAAGGCGGAGAGGACCTGCATGATCAGGATTTGCGGGAGCTACTGGAAACATTTGGCGTTGATACTCTACTGGAAGAATATGGATTAACACTTGAAGAGACGGTATTCCCAGAGATCAGCGACTAGGTAGAGTGCCCATCGCCTGATTTATGTGTTGACCGAGTTGATTACGGTTTACGTGAAATTTTACGCTGGTCCGGCAAAGCTGTTAATATCTATTTACATGAATATAGCTTGCAAGATCCCCAGTCACTTTTTAGGATTAATGATCAGCATATGCTCGAGGTGACGAATGAAGATTTTGCGCGGCGATTTGCAGCTGGGTATAGTATCTTACCGACCGAGAACTGGGGTCAACCTGTTCATCGTCTCCAACTAGAATTGCTACAAACAGCGGTAAAGCGAGCTTTATTGGAGAGCTACTTTAGCGACGGTGTTAACCTAAGATATCCGGTGCATCCACGTGATCGGATATATGGCATTGATTCGGATTTCCGGTTTGCTTTGTCTATGGTTGGCGACGGTGGGGCATTGTCTCGGACAATGCAGACTATCGCCTCTGATCAGCGCCAAGCATACATCGCAGCCAGACAGCTTGACTTAAGCTGTTTACTGTCCAATGTTAGTTCATCGTTCCCTGATTTCCCCGATCCACTACAATCATATTGCCACCCCTCAGAAGAGTTTGGCCTCGTTTCACCGCACGTGGAAGTTACCAGGGACGATAAAGCGAGACAAGAAGTCTCTCGGGAAATGGGCCGTATTTCACTCGGACTACCGCCACTAAAGCCGCGGTCAATTAATCCTGCTATTTCAATAGATGGACAGGCTGTGCGGCTAAGTAAGATTGATCCAAGCTTTAAGGACTACCTGACAGGACAAGCTGAAATCATGCGACGCGGCTATCGGGCAGAGCTGATGGTTAATAAAAAATTTGGCGGAAAGCTACTTGAGTTATATCAGCGCGTTAACGACGAATGGCCAGATGCCGTCCAGCAGCCTCGTAATCCAGATAACTTGCGGGAAATCGTGAGACAGGCCGGACTATATAGTGCTGGTAACTGTTTTGATGGTATTTATGAAATATAGATCTGAAGTCACCATAAAAGCTGTCAAATCCTACGCTAGCTTGCTCAATACCTCATCCACCAGCCCATACTGTACTGCTTCCTGAGGGCTCATCCAGTAGTCGCGTTCCATGTCGGCCTTGACCTTAGAGAGCTTCTGGCCGGTGTTTTTGGCCATGATTTTCGCCAGCATTTCCTTCACTTCCAGCGTCTCTTTCAGGTCAATTTCCATATCGGTCACCTTACCGCGCGTGCCGCTTGACGGCTGATGGATCATTACCTTGGCGTGCGGCAAGCAGAACCGCTTGCCCTTGGCGCCAGAGCTAAGCAGAAACGCGCCCATGCTGGCTTGCAAACCAATGCCATAGGTCGCCACGTCCGGCTTGATAAAATTCATGGTGTCGTAAATCGCCATGCCGTCATACACGCTGCCGCCCGGGCTATTGATATAAAGCGAGATGTCCGCCTCTGGATCAACGTACGCCAGGTGTAGCAGCTGCGCCACCACGCTGTTAGCGGTATGCTCGTTAACCTCCTCGCCGAGGAAAATGATCCGCTCATTAAGCAGCCGCGAATAAATATCAAACGCCCGCTCGCCGTCGGCCGACTTTTCGATGACGGTGGGAATGAGATACGATGTTGTCTTCTTCATACACAGTTATTATATAAGCTTAGCTCGCCGCTGTAAAGAATAGCCTGTCAATCCATTATATATTGAGACTTTTTAGCAGCCGCTCTTGCCCCGCACGTATTAGCTCCTGAGCCTCCTCTGTATGGAGCGGCACTAAGCGGACGTAGACCTGGCCCGATTGCTGTCCAGCGGCGACCAATATACCGAGCTGTTCATCAATATACGCAACGTGTTCAAAGCTATTCTCGCCATATTTAATACTCTCATCCCATATACTTGGATTTAATATGGCGCTATCACGCCCTCCTGACCATGTCGCAAAGACACCCATCCGGTCAATAGGGTTACTCCACTGCTTTGAGCGGACTATTGGGCCAATGAAAAGTGTATCTGCATTCGGAGCTATTTGGCGTAGTATATGATCCTCTGGGATGTCTATAGTAATACCGGCTCGGTCAGGCCCGCCGTAGCTAATGGGTATCTGGCCTGTGCCCATTGACGGCATTGTGATATGGCGAATTGACAGCGTTGGATCGAGAAAGGCAAGCTCAGGAGAAGAGAACATTGGTATCGTTGGATCTACCATGGAATCAAATAATGCACTATTTCCCATGACGCTGTATCGTGAAGCATAGGGATTTGGTTTTCCACTGTCATCTTTCTCCAGACCATACCCCGCGGCGATAATGTCCTGAATAGGAGCAACGTGAGGACTATGGCGCCAATCTTTTACCTCCTTGTCACCATCTTGCTTCACCCATGGCTGCAGGGCCCAGGCATGACCAAGACCGCGCTTGACACCCTCTGGAGCAAGCATATGTCCTAATTCGTGTGCAATCGTACCAATGGACACACCACCCACGTCGCGCACAAATGCGACTGGAGGCTGTTTATCGTCGTACACGGTTAGGCCAGCGTAGTAGTCATTTTCTGTATCAGCAGAATCGACGATAACCAGTGCCATATCACTTTCCGTTTTACGAGCATGGGCCTGACCAATCGCTTGAAGCAGACGCTGACCATAGGCAGGTTGTTTACCGTCCTCAGTTATTCGTGTTGTATCAGGCGAGTGACCATCTCGCGTGAACCGCACATTAAGATATAGATGGCTAGCCGTTAGCGCGATACGCCCAAGAGCATCTCGTACCCCAGAGCTAATTTTTTCAATGCCTTGATGGGGCTCGGCGTTTTCTGGCAATAATTGCACGACGACAACACTTAGCGAGCCCGGCGGCGGAGCTTTTCGCTCGTTATTGCGCTGTATCGGTATATTTTGACCTTGTTCTGATCCTAGGTTTTTTATAGCCTCACCGATAAGAGTTCCAGCGCCCAAGCATCCAGCACCAAGCGCCATACCTCCCAAAAAACTGCGACGGCTAACCTTCTCGCCGCTCCCATTTTTCTCTTGGGGGTGCCCAGACTCCAACTCTGGACGCTCAGACTTTGAGGATTCACACATATTTTGCCATTATACCAGCTAATTGTAGGTTTGTCAATAAAACAGGGGCGACCCTTTTGCCATCCCCTGCTTCAGATTATTGCTATGCCGTCGCTATTTACTATTCAGCTCAACCAGCTTGTCGATCGTCTTGTCGGTGATCATCCGATTGGCGATGTCACGGTGGACGTTCGGATCATCAAATCGCGCGGCCAGCTTGGCGTCCTTACCGTATTGCTGCTTGAAGGTGGAAATTTGCCTATCAAGCTCCTCGCGGCTAACCTCTACGCCCAGCTCCTTCGATAGCTCGGCCAACACCAGGCCAGCCTTGACCCGCTTTTCGGCCGCCGGGCGAGCCTCTTTTTTCTGCCAATCGGCTTTATCCTTGAAGCCTTGCGTCTTTAGGTACGAGTCCATTGTCAGGCCACGATATGACAAATTCTGCATCAGATCTTGTTCAATTGACCGCAGCTGATCGTCGATTAATAGCTCTGGCAGCGCCACCTTGGAGCTGTCCGCCAATTCCGCTACCAGCTCATCCTTGAGCTTCTCCTTGGCCTCGCGCTCTTTTTGCGCAGTGATTTCGCGCTTGATGTCAGCCTTGAGTTCTTTGACGTCGGTGAATGGGCCACACTTGGCGGCAAATTCATCATTGAGTTCCGGTAGCTTCAGTTCATTTACTTTGTGCAGCGTTACGCTAAACACCACCTTGGCGCCAGCCAGATTTTCAGCGTGATAATCCTTTGGAAATTCGAGATCAAGATCAAATGTCTCGCCGGCCTTGTGGCCAACCACGCCCTCTTCAAAGCCAGGGATAAACTGACCACCGCCCAGCTTCAGGGCAAAGTCCTTGGCCGAACCGCCGTCAAACGCCACGCCATCTTTCTTGCCGACAAAGTCGATGATCACCTCATCACCTTCTTGAGCCGCACGCTTGACCTCGGTTTTATCGACAAAATTCTGCTGCATTCGCTCGATGATTTCGTCGACGTCC
>JABCOH020000006.1 GCA_013333695.2 Candidatus Saccharimonadota bacterium
CAATGCGCCCATCGAGCATAGAAATCACCCGGCTGGCATAGGACAGGAGCTCTGGATTGTGCGTCACCATGATAATCGTGTTGCCTCGGCGGTGAATATCGGACAGCTCCTCCATGATGATGTGGCTGGACTTGGAATCGAGGTTGCCGGTCGGCTCGTCGGCTAGGATAATTGATGGGCTGTTAACCAGTGCTCGGGCGATTGCCACGCGCTGAACCTGGCCGCCGGATAGCTGATGTGGCAGATAATATTCGCGCTCGCCCAGATGGAAGTTGCGCAAAATTCGGCTGGCCTCCTGGAGGCGCTTGGTCTTGCTAATGCCCTTATAAGTGAGCGGCAGGGCAACATTATCAATCACCGTCAGGCGTGGAATAAGATTGAAATGTTGAAAAATAAAGCCAATATCGCGAGAGCGAATTGTGGCGTGGTGGGTCGCCGTCAGATCCTCGACTGGTTTATTGTCGAGGTAATACTCGCCCTCTGAGGGGTGGTCGAGCAGCCCGAGGATGTTGAGCAGAGTAGTCTTGCCACAACCGGACGGGCCGACGATGGCGATAAACTCGCCCTTTTTGACCTCGAGATTGACATTGTCCAGCGCCACCTGCTCGGCGTCACCAAAGCCAAATCGTTTCGTTACATTAGTAAGTTTAATTCGCGTTGAAGGATCATTCATCATTGCCTTTTATTATAGACAAAAAGCCGCTCTGGTTGCAACCGCTAGCGGACTTTCTGTTATAATATGCATCATGGAAGGATGCAGGAGTGGTTGAACTGGCACGCCTGGAAAGTGTGTAGGCTCTTCACGGGGTCTCCGGGGTTCGAATCCCCGTCCTTCCGCCAGAGTCGGGGTGTGTGAGATCTTGACGGTGCCGGAAGTATGTAGCTAATCATGGTATCATTAACATGTAGCGATTAGGCGAAATATTGAAATTATAAATGCTTAAAGGAGGTGCTGAAATGAGTGAAGCGATATCAGGTGATGGTTTTATATTAACCCCAGGTCCTGAAGCTGATGAGCTGTGTAAAGCGCACGGCATAACGGACCCCAAACGACAAAGGGTGGCCCTCGAAGGGGTGGCAGCTGCTATCAGTAATTATCTTTCAGATCCAGGAATCGCTAAGTGTCGATCCAGCCAGCCCTCTTCTGAAGAAATCGAAAATTTTATTGCTTCAGGAGAACAACGGGAAATGCTACGTAGCCAATGTCAGAGGCCGCTAGGCGAGATAGCCCTAAGGGACGAAACGATAAACAGGACGAGAGCTCGCGGACAGAGAAAACTTCTTCCTGGCCTGAGACCGTCCAAGCTTGTAAATAAAGCGGCGCATGCTAGGCCGGGGTCTGGGAGGAGAGACGGTATTGTCAAGTCCGAGTACGTTCCAGTTGATTTGACTGCCCTTGAATATCTTGAGAAAGAGTTCATTACCAAGCGGCTCCCAGACCAGCTAAGGATCCTCCTTACGGACCCGAGGGAATTTCTCAACCGTGACTAAACGGACCCCTCTCGTACAGAGCGTTCAGGACATGAACATTAAAGTATAATTATTATATAACCACAATTAAGATAAATTGTAAGAGTTCATCCATGCTCGAAGAGTTCTACCATCGCCATCGCCGCCTCGTCAAGTGCGCCATTGCCGCCGCAGTTGTTGTGCTGATTTATGTTGGGGCAGGCTTTCTCATTACGCTGCATCCTAATTACAAAGTTTATGAGCCACGCGAAGTATTCCTCAGTCGCTTTGATATGTCAACAGTCAAGGCCGCCCGCATCATCCACTCAGAGCACCCATTTCTATATGTAACCCGCGGCGAGCATCCGTACGGCTCGCTATTTGGTGTCATTACCGATGACTCCATCCGGCAGCGCCTGCTGACCATCCAGCCCTTCGCCAACTGCGCTCAGCCATATCGCTGCACGGATTGGAAATCGTACAAAGAAATCGGCGTGGAGCTACCATTTGTTGGCATGCGTAACGAAGTGGCCGGTTCAGCACGACCGACGTTTGATGCTGCGACCAGCAGTGATGCTAAATGCATCCTTCGCTATGCTCCCGGCGACCAACCACTAAGCGCCACCTCTAACAGCGAAGCCTTCTGCTTCCTGCCACGAAGCGGAGAGTTTGTGTATGACTTTATGGATACTGCTCAGATAAGACGTCGCTATTAGCTGGTTATCATCCACAACTACGGACGATATCCTCGTCGATATGCCTTGAGGGGTGACTACTAATGATTACCTCCGTGGCTCGTTGGCGGAGAGTAATCAGTTAGCAAGCTGCTTTCATTGTAAAATTCACAAATCCTCTTGTCGCGCCACATCTAGTGCTTTATCATAGTATACATACACTAAATGTGTAGAGGGTACTAAACAAAAAGCAAATAGACGAGAGGTGTCAGTCGCCACCGCAGAGAGGTCGGCGGTAGTTTTGCTGAGCATCAAGGAGGGAAATAGGTGCAACAAATTAACGTCGTCAAACGCGATGGGACGAAAGAGCCGTTTGATGCAAATAAAATTAACGCGGCAATTCTAAAGGCCTGCGACGGGCTGCCGGATCAGGTTTCAAAGGTGGTGCAGGTAGCGACCGAGCTGCAGCTGACGCTATTTGACGGGATTACGACTGAGCAGCTGGACGAGGCAGTGATTCAGACGACGCTGCAAAATGTTAAAGATGATCCAGATTATGATAAGATCGCAGCGCGATTATTGCTAAAAAATATTTACAAAAATACACTAGGTGATTACGAGACAGCAGCTGAGTTAAAGAAATTGCACGCGCGGGAATTTCCGAAGTTTGTTAAGGCGGCGGTTAAGGATGGCTTGCTTGATGAGCGGATGGGTGATGGTCGGTTTGATCTAAAGAGGCTTGGCGAGGCACTTGATCCTGCTAAAGATGACCTCAGTAAATATCTCGGTGTAATTACCAACCGTAACCGCTACGCTCTACGTAAGCACGGCAGTGAGCCAATTGAACCGCCGCAGTTTACCCACATGCGTATCGCTATGGGGCTAAGCTACAACGAAGAAGATCCTACAGCCGCAGCAATTTCGTTCTATCATCATATGAGCAATCTGGAGTATGTGCCAGGCGGCTCGACTCGGGTTAATGCTGGCTGCGCCTTCCCGCAGCTTAGTAACTGTTTCTTACTGGAAGTGCAAGATGATATGGAGTCGATTGCTAAATCGATTCGCGATACCATGTGGATCGCCAAAGGCACGGGGGGTATCGGCATCAGCTTTACTAAGCTGCGATCATCGGGCAGTCCAGTCAAGACAACCAATACAACGAGTACGGGACCAATCCCATTTATCAAGATGATCGACACGGCGCTATTTGCAGTATCACGCAAGGGTAAAAAGATGGGCGCGGCGGCGGTGTATATGGAAAATTGGCACATTGATTTCAAGGAGTTCATCGACCTACGCTCCAATTCCGGCGACCCATATATGCGTACACGCTTTGCTAACACTGCGGTATTTATCTCTGATGAATTTATGAAGCGAGTGCAGAAAGACCAAGATTGGTATCTGTTCGATCCAGCAGAAACGTCGGATCTGCCCGAGCTATATGGTGAGGAGTTCTCGGCACGCTACAAAGAGTACGTTAAGCTAGCGGAGGCTGGTAAGCTGCGCGTCTTTGACAAAGTACCAGCCCGTCAGCAGTTCAAGCAAATCCTGACCAGCCTACAGGCCACCAGTCACCCATGGCTGACGTGGAAAGACACCATTAACGTTCGCGCCCTGAACAACAACACCGGCACTATCCACCTGTCCAATCTCTGTACAGAAATTACCCTGCCACAGGACGAGAAAAATATCGCTACCTGCAACCTCATCAGCATTAATCTGTCGGCGTTCTTGCGCGAGGATAAGACATGGGACTGGGAGCGGCTACGGGAGGCAGCGCGGGCAGCAACGCGCCAGCTCGATAATCTGGTGGACATTACCCAGACGCCAATTTCAGAGGCGATGCACTCAAATCAGCAGACGCGGGCAATTGGTATCGGCGTTATGGGCTTTACCGATGTGCTGGAAAAGCTCGGCTACTGCTATGAGTCGAACGAAGCCTATGAGTTAATCGATCAGTTGACGGAGTTTATCAGCTATCATGCCATCGACCAGTCGGCGGATTTGGCAGCCAAGCTGGGTAGTTATCCAACATATAACGGTAGCGGCTGGAGTAAAGGTGTTTTGCCGATTGATACAGTGGCGGAGTTATCAAACAATCGTAAGGTTAAGGTGAAAATTGATCACAAAACCCGGCTAGATTGGGATAAATTACGTAAGAAAGTTAAAAAAGGTATGCGTAATGCCACGCTGATGGCTATCGCCCCGACCGCTAACATCGGTCACGTGGCGGGTACAACGCCGGGGATTGATCCGCAGTTTGCGCAGATTTTTAGCCGCTCGACCTTAAATGGTAAGTTTTTGGAAGTGAATCATAATCTGGTTCGTGACTTGAAAGAGCTGAACTTGTGGGATCGTCTGAAGGATGAAATATTTGCTGCACAGGGTGATATTCAGCACATTGACGGCATTCCGCAAAAGCTGCGCGATGTCTACAAGACTAGCTTCCAGCTTAGTCCATATGCTTTTATCGAAGTAGCAGCCCGGGCGCAAAAGTGGGTTGACCAGGCGATTAGCCGCAACATGTATCTCGAGACCCGCAATATTGATGAATACGTGGAGATTTATTCTGAAGCCTGGCGGCGTGGTTTGAAAACGACTTACTACTTGCACGTCAAACCACGCCATCAGTCAGAGCAGACGACGGTTTCAGTGGAAAAATTAGCAGAACAGAAGATTCGAACTGGCGCTAAAACGCACGGTTTTGGGTTTGCCAAAGTTAATAAATAAAATAAAGGAGGAACAATATGGAAACATTACCAGGACTTGAAGGAGCTGGTCCATCGACAGAAACACAAAGTACAGATTGGGATGGCCTACGGTATTATGTACAAGAGGCACTGCCCGGCACTGTACAGGATGAATTGCCGATTGAGGAGGTAGCATAATGGGAATCTTAGGTTCAGGACTACGCGATGGGCTGAGCTTGCACCCAATTCGTTATCCGTGGGCATACGATTTATACAACCAAGCAGTGGCTAATACCTGGTTTCCCAACGAGGTGCAGTTGGTGCAGGATTTGGCGGATTTTGAGAAACTCAGTGACGAGGAAAAGCATGCACTCAAAACGGTCATTAGTTATCTTAACCCAAACGAGTTACTAATCAACAAGTCGTTGGCCTTTGGTATCTACCCATATGTTAACGCTGCTGAAGCACAGCTCTATCTGTCAAAGCAGATGTGGGAAGAAGCCAACCACTTCATGACCTTTGAATACATCATTGAGACATTTCCGTTTGATCGCGAGGAGATTTACGCGGCGGGCTTTGGCAAGAAATCGCTGGCCGACAAGGCAGATTTCCAGAACAAGCACCTGGATGTGATGCTGGATCCAAATCTCGATATTTACTCTTTGGAGGGTAAAAAGGATTTCGTTCGCTCATTAGTGGCATATAATATTGTTCTTGAGGGTATCTGGTTCTACTCGGGCTTTATGGTTGGCATGAGCTTCCGTCAGCGCAACTTGCTGCGCAATGTCGGTACATTGCTGGACTGGATCACCAAGGATGAGAACTTACACCTGACCTTTGGTATTAATTTGCTGCTGACTATTTTGGACGAAAACCCAGAACTGCAAACCCAGGAATTTGCTGAGGAAATCCGTAACCTCATCTTGCAGGCGGTGGAGTTGGAGAAAGAGTACAACAAAGATATGTTGCCAAAGGGAATCCTAGGCTTGAATGCTGACTATGTCAATCAATATGTCATGCACATGACTGACCGCCGCTTGGTCGAACTTGGGTTTGAGCCAGAGTACAACGTGGCTAACCCAGCCAAGTGGATGGCCACTGCAAACGATACCTTGGAATTGGTCAATTTCTTTGAAAGCACAAATACAAGCTATGAAGTGAATACCACGAAATAGGACCAGCGAGGAGTTACGATGAACAAATTAGCAATAAAGATTTTAGATACGGTAGAGGTGGGGGCGCTTGCGACGGTCAATCGTGACCGCACGCCGCTGGTAACGGCGCTGCATTTTGCGCGGCTGGATGACATGATCATTTGGGTGTCAGATCCAACATCACGTCACGCGCACAACGCCTTTCGTACCGGTAAGGCAGAGTTTGTGGTTTGGGATGAGCAGAAAAACGCAGTATTTTTGACGACAACTGTCCGGGAGATTGTTGAGGAAACAGAGCTGGCGGCTGCTTGGAAAGCGTACGCCAAGAAGCTCGGAGGCTTTATGCCCCAAGTCGCTACGCCGCGGTTTTACGCTATGCCGATTGGCCAGCTTGATGAAAAAACCACAACGGAAAATCGGCTGCATTTTATTGCGTAAGCGCTATCACTAGCGTACAATAGCCATAAAGCTATACTAAATATAGGGGAAAATAAGAATGAATGCAGCCCAAATTATTACTGATGACATGTCTCTGGAAGAAAAGCTGAGTGCTATTGATGCGGCGATGCAGGCAGCGCAGGCGGTAGCTGACGAGCAGGCCAAGGCGAATGGTAGTGTTGCTGCGCCCATTGATCCGGCAAGTCTGACGATTTGCGATGGTTGCGAATAAAGCGATCGAAAATATACTTTGTTGTTGATGTGTTATACTTAAGACAACGTAGAGGGGGCGTATGGGGTTAACAATCAAAAAGCGACACGGTAATTTGCAAACTATTGGCTTGGTAGCTATGACGGCACTCATTGGAGTGTCGTTTTTATTACACCAGGTGACAGCCTCTGCTGCTGGGGCTAATTGGATGGATAGTGATCCGGTGGTAAAACATGTGCGGCCGCTTGATTCGGCGGTTGATCCAAATGCTAATGTGCGCGGCCATTGTAAATTGGAGACAGTGACAGTGGCAAAGACGTATGACGACAAAGAGCCGACAATGAAGTTGACGCTCTGTTTGAATGAGTTTAACGGCTGGCGGTTTGGGCAGGCAAATGGGTGGTATGATGTGTATGCATCAAATGGCGGTCTCTTTTATAAAGTGAATAGTTTGAGTGCACTTCATTGGTTTCAGGGGACGGATACGATTATCGGCATGCACCGCGGGTATGCGTTTGACTATGATGAAATCTCTCATCTAAAGAAATACAATAATTTTACCAAGCGCTTCACGATGAGTAGCAGTAAAAAATCGTTTGACTTTGACATGTCAAATCCAGCGTTTTCACTTGATTATAAAGGGAAACCTATGTACGCCATTAGTTGGGGAATTTCCAATAATGGGCGATATCTCGTCTATTCTGGTAGCGCAAGACATGTTAATGCTTATGATATATTCTCGCGTATTGATCTAGAGACGGGCGAGCGAAAGGTATTTGGCAGAGGATATTATGATCACACGCACAACGTAGAGCCACAGCCGAGCGTGGCGGTGTCAAATGACGGAACGCAGGTGGTTATTGGCGGAACGGCGGCATTCAAGGTGTGGCGGATTACGCCTGAGTGCCTCGTTGATCGTGAAAAGATGAAGGATGAATTTCGCGACCCGTGTCCGACGAGGATGATATACCCGAAGTTTTATGGTGATCAGTGGAAAAATATTGAGGCATCACATGAGCGAATATCTGCGAATGATGATTTTACAGAATTAACGTATCAACATCGGGCGTTACGTGGTCAGGCGATTAACGAAGTGGTGACGATATCTATAGCCAAGGATGAACCTCAAGCCTCTCGGCTCGACTATCTCGCGATGGGCGATTCGTATTCGAGTGGGGAGGGGGATATTCAGAATGGGGTGTCAAGTCATTATATTCGCGAAACTGGAGGCAAGGATGACTGTCATCTCAGCAATCGCTCATATCCATTCCTGCTCGCCAAGGCTTGGAACATTCCGGATGGTAAATTTAATACGATAGCATGTAGCGGCGCAAGGGTAATACACGACTATATTTTTCGGTTAAAGTATTATTCTGGGCAGAATACTGTTACAAAGAAGAAGTTTACTGAGGGAAATAGAGATGAAATTATTAAAAATGCAAAAAGTAACTTCCTGCCAGGCTATATACCGCAGATAGAGTTTGTTAGAGAATACAAGCCTAAAGTTATCACGTTGACTGGTGGCGGTAATGATGTGGGCTTTGGCGATATACTAGCGACATGTAATGATACGGATACTTGCTCATACGCGGCGGATGATCGTGTGAAGCAACTACTGAAAGACAGCATTCATAATCAGTATGGTGTCACGAAGCTATTGGTTAAAAAGTTAAAGGAGGCTTCACCGGGGAGTAAGATTTACGTTGTTGGATACCCGCAGTTTATTGAAAAAGGGGAGCAGAATTGTTTTCTTAATGGCGGTCTTCTTAACCAGCGTGAACGAGCAGCCATATTTGATATGACGAAAGAAATGAACGAAGTACTTTGGAGGGCGGCGACAGATAGCGGGGTACCCTTTGTTGATATTACAGATGCTCTATCTGGTGGTCGATTATGTGGTGGCGATAAGTATATGACGGGTCTTCATAATATTTCTTTATCACGTCTTAAGGAGCAAAAGCAAAATCTCTATCATCCAAATCCAAATGGACACCTAAGAATTGCCAGACAAATAGCTGAAAGGGTTGGAGGTATAGAAAAAGCTTTTGAGGGGGATGTGGTCAACACCGCCAGGGAGGGAAGTTTTTACCAGGCAGCACCGACAACACAGCGTATCAATAATGCTTCGCCTGTACGCGTAAAGTTGGGCGAGAAGTTACGCATATCTTCGGTAGGTGATCAACTCATGCCACACAGTACTGTACGGGCGACGCTTTATTCCACGCCTACCGACCTAGGTGCTCATACGGTTAGTGCGAGTGGTCAGTTGGGCCTAACAATGAATTTACCCAATGGGGTGCAACCGGGGAGACATACACTAGTTATCGCGGGAACGCTTCCTGGTGGAAAGAGAGTTACATACTATGATTTTGTTACAGTTGATCGACAAACTGACAGTGGCGCAGTCCAAAGTAAGACAAACAAAGATAGCTCCAGAGACGGGCTTGAGACAAGGTCACGGGCTGCGGTCATCACAAAGGGTGGTTATCGGGGCGCAGTATATTTCTATGGCTCAATCGTAGTGTTGATAATAATGGTAATCGGGGGATTGTTATATGCATTTCAAAATTATCTCAGAAAAAGATAAACAACTATTCAAAAAACTAGCTAAGCACAAGAAAAAGATATGCTTAGGATTTGGTATACTTCTGTTTATCATCTTGCTCGTGGATGCTTCTCCTTTCGGCGCAAACAATGTTCAGTTGTACGCGAAATGGGTTCAGTGCGGAGGGCGACCGTACGTAGGACAGTCTTTTTACGTTACCACAAAGGTTGATTATTATACCGTCAGCAGCCCTTTTATCGGGAGTAAATCTCTGTTGAATTCTATTGAATTTTTCTGTACACCCCATGAAGCTGAACTGGCCGGCTATTCGGCGAATCCAAATAAGCCAGATTTTCCGCATTTAACTCCGGAAGAAAAAGCCGATATGTGGCGGCGACGCCAGCAGCGGTGATGGCTAAATATCTTCTGCTTTATACTAAAAAGTGTTACAATAGGGTCTCATGGAGGCAAATAAAACTGTGAGGAAAAAACAAAAATACATCTTTGTTACTGGTGGCGTGCTGTCAGGCGTTGGCAAGGGTATCACGGCGGCAAGTATCGGCGCAGTGCTGCAGGCCAAAGGCATCGCCGTGTCGGCACAAAAGTGCGATCCGTATCTGAATGTTGATGCTGGACTATTGAACCCGAAAGAGCACGGCGAGTGCTTTGTGACCAAGGACGGTGCCGAGACCGATTTGGATTTGGGCCATTACGAGCGGTTTTTGGATTTGGAACTGACGCGGAAAAACACCACGCTGTCGGGTCGGCTGCTGCGCGATCTGATCGCCGATGAGCGGGCCGGCAAATTTGGCGGCCAGACGGTACAGATGGTGCCGCATTTGACTAATTCTATCAAGGCTGCTATCCGCGAGGCGGCCGAGGGCGACGTTCACATCGTGGAAATTGGCGGTACGGTCGGCGACTACGAGGGTCTGAGTTTTATCGAGGCGATTCGCGGTTTTGCGCTGGATGTGGGACGAGACAATTGCCTATTCGTGCACGTGGTGTACGTGCCGTTTTTGGAGGCGTCGCACGAGTATAAGACCAAGCCGGCTCAGAATGCGCTGGCGGATCTTCGCGGTTTTGGCATTATGCCGGATGTGGTAGCGGTGCGGACGGAGGGCCATGACAAGCCGCCGCGCAGTATCGGCGAAAAAATTGCTATTTCGTCTGGCGTGCGCCGTGAAGGAATTATTATGATGCCAAATGTTGATACGGTATATGAAGTGCCATTGACGGTGTACCGTGATTTGGGTAAGTTATTGGGCGAATTTACCGACAATTCAGTGGAGCCAAATTTACAGCGATGGAAACGTCTAGCTCAGCGTGATACTACTGAATATGCCAAGCGGGTAACCGTCGGCTTGGTGGCTAAATACATTGATAATTCTGATACTTACTTGTCGGTGACTGAGGCGCTAAAGTCTACTGCTTGGGCGAACAAAAGCGAGATTTCTATCAAGTGGATTAATGCTGAGACGGCGAGCGAAGCTGATTTCGCCAGCGTCGACGCTATCGTGGTGCCGGGTGGTTTCGGTACGCGCGGCGTTGAGGGCAAGATTAAGGCGGCTGAGTATTGTATAAAAAACAACAAGCCGTATTTAGGAATTTGCCTGGGTTTGCAGGCGGCGGTGATTGCGGCGGCGCGTTTGGGCGGCGTGGCGAATGCTAACAGTGAAGAGTTCGGTGCTGAGCCTGGCGCGAATGTGGTGTATATCATGGATGGCCAGCAGGGCAAGCAGTCGACCGGCGGCACGATGCGCCTCGGCGATTATCCGGCGGTGCTGAAATCTGGTTCGCTTGCTGCTAAAATGTATGGTAAAACAGAGGTAATTGAGCGGCATCGCCATCGCTACGAAGTGAATCAAGAGTTTGTTCAAGCGATTGAGCGGGGCGGTCTAGTGATTTCTGGTACGTCGCCAAATGGCCAGCTGGTGGAGTTTATTGAAGCGCCGCATCATCAGTATTTCGTGGCTACGCAAGCTCACCCTGAATTTAAGTCGCGCCCATTCCGACCGCATCCGCTATTTGACGGGCTGATTCGAGCTAGCTTGACAAAGTAAAAAACTTATGCTAACATACAGCCAGATAGTACCTAAAATAAAAAGGAATAAAAATGGCTGAAGAAACAATTGAAATGCAGGATCCGCTTGATAAGACGACGCTGAGTCATGACGATGCCTCGGCGCTTGGGTATGTTTTGCGTCACGTCAAGGGCTCGAGTCCGAGTTCGGTGACGCTGCTGCAGCTGGAAGAAATGGGTCAGGAGTAAAACTGCGTGCCGTCTGTTATACTGGAAGGTATGGAACAGATTATTTCTCAGGCGGTGAAGCAACGTTTTGATCGAGATGTATCGGTGCAATTAACGCGCCCCGATCCAAAGTTTGGCGATTTTGCGACGAACGTGGCGCTGCAGCTGGCGAAGCCGCTGGGTAAGAATCCGCGCGAGATTGCTGAGGCGATTGCCGAAGAGCTACGCGGTCACGAGGAGCTGAGTGAGGTCAGCGTAGCTGGGCCAGGCTTTATCAACGTGACGTTAAGTGACCAAGCGGTGCTGGAGTTGCTGAAGGTGCGGCCGGCGACTAATCGTGCAGGAAAAACAGTGGTTATTGAGACTAATTGTCCGAATCCGTTTAAGGCTATGCATATTGGCCACGCGTTGAATGCGATTTTGGCGGACACGATGGCGAATTTGCTGGCGGTGGACGGTGCGTCGGTACACCGGGTGAGTTACCATGGCGATGTCGGTACACATGTCGGCAAGAGTATGTGGGCGATTCTGCGCGAAATTGACGGTGATGTCAGCAAGCTAGACGCTATTCCGGCTGACAAGCGCAACGAATTTATGAGCCGTATGTACGTTGAGGGGGCACGGGCAGCCAAGGAATCACCAGAGGCGCGGGCAGAAATTGATGAGTTGGCCAAGCAATCGTTTATACTGGACGATCCGCTATATAAGCAGGTGTACGAGATTTGTAAAGCCTGGAGTTTTGATGAAATTGACGCCAATGTGGCGCGGCTAGGCAATGTGCCGATTGAACGGCGCTATGTCGAGAGTGAAACTGAAGTGCCAGGCAAGGCCTTGATCAAAGCAAAAACCCCAGAAGTCTTTACCAAATCAGATGGTGCGTATATCTTCAAAGGCAGCCAATACGGTGCGTTTGATAATGTGTTCATCGGTTCGCATGGCAACGGGTTGTATGGCGCGCACGACATGGGGCTAATTCAGCTGAAGCATCAAGATTATCCAAACTTGGATTTGTCGATTACGGTCAATGGCGAAGAGCAGGCGGCGTATTTTCGCGGGGTGATCGCGGCTAGTGAACTGGCGATTCCAGAATTGAAAGGTAAATTGTTTAATTATGCGACTGGACTCGTCAAACTAACGACCGGTAAGATGAGTTCGCGTACTGGCGAGGTGATTACCATTGACTGGCTGTTTAACGAGTTCAAAAAAGCCATCACACAAGCTGGCGGCAAGCCGACCGATGAGGTGGTGGCGGGTGCGCTGCGCTATCAATTCTTGAAGGTGAAAATCGGTAGCGACGTCGTGTTCGACATCAATGACGCAGTCAGTTTGACGGGTAACACTGGTAGCTACCTGCAATATGCACACGCTCGGGCGCGGGGTATTTTGGCGAAATCTGAGCAAGCAGCCACGTTCCCGACGGAATTGTTCGACGAAGATCGGTTGTTAGTCAGGAAAATGAGCGAATACGCTGAGGTGGTTAACCGAGCTACTGAAAGTTTGGAGCCACATCATGTCTGTGCCTACCTGTTTGAGCTGGCACAGGAGTTCAATCGTTACTACGAGAAGAATCAAGTTGTTGGCAGTGATAAAGAAGCGCACCGTGTCGGTCTGGTGGCGGTGTATGCTGATATTTTGAAGGCGGGACTCACTATTCTTGGTATCATCGCCCCTGATAAGTTGTAAAATTTCAGTAAATATTGTATGATATGTCAGATATGGACGAGTATTTTTCTGCTAATTTGATGACGCCTAAACGGCGATTAGTTAAGGCCGAGTCAGGACTACGACGTGAGCTTTTATTAGACTCGCAGCAGCTGAAGTTGATTCGTGCAGTGTATGAACAGTCTCCGCAGACGTTTGATGATGCAACGAAAGCAGCAGTGGACATAGCACGGGTGGTACGACAAACGGTGGATTTTGCTCCGACTTTGGCTGATTCACCGCTACTCGATGCAGTTGAAGTTGCCAATCGTGAGGCTACAAATTGTTTTGGCCATGTCATTATTGTGTCAGAGTGTCTGGAGCAGCTCGGCATTGAGCATTGTATCAGCTATGCGAATCAACATGCCATGGTGACACTATTTGATCGGGG
This sequence comes from Candidatus Saccharimonadota bacterium, assembly GCA_013333695.2. Lineage (GTDB taxonomy): Bacteria > Patescibacteriota > Saccharimonadia > Saccharimonadales > Saccharimonadaceae > Nanosynbacter. Next base: position 13,505 of record JABCOH020000006.1, read on the forward strand.
CAGTGAGCGAGCCTTTTTGCTCGATGTGGCGACGGAGGAGCTATGCTGTGATATGACCGGCGTGATTGGTAGCGGTGCGCCCAACCCGCTTGACCAGCTAGCGATGGGTGAGTTGCGGGCAGTGAATACATTTTTTTCAGGGGAACTCTTGAAACGACTACCGCCGTCGATTGATAGGCAAAAGTTTATGAGCTCAAGGCCATGGTTGTCATTTGATGCTATCGATGCGGCACAATCTCACGAACATAAGCCCCGAAATCGGATATTACAATTCTTAACATTACCCTCGGTGCCGGGGCGTATGTTGTTGATTCAGCAGTACAATGCTGCCCGACGAGCGGGGTCGGGCGAGATCAAAGCAGCGAGTGAAGAGCTATCGGAATTATCGGGGGTATATCTTGATGTTGATTCACGCAACGGCCTAAAGGAAGTTGATGGGTTGTGCCGTCAGCTAATATTGGCAGGAAAATATGACGAAGCAATTGATCTGGCGACTATGGTGGACGAGAGCTTGGTCCCAGACGACAAATCGAAAAATAAGTTGTTTTTGCCAGATGTCATGCGAAAAATTGCTAGACAAAAGGGCGACAAGAAACTTGCCCAAGAAGCCATTGCACTATATGAGGCGAAACCACCAAATAGCCTGCGCAACGGTAAACTCGCTGCAGCTAGAAAACTTTTAAACAATTTGTAAAGTTTTATGCTACAATCAAGATGTTACTTAACGTAAAGGAGTTTTTATGGCAGAGAAGAAAGTAGCCAAGAAGGCGACTACCAAACAGACGATTACTAAGAAATCGATTGTGAAAAAACCAAGCGTGGCAGCGCTGAAAGAAAAGGCAGCGGCGGTCAAGGGCCATGGCGGCGGTTTTATGACATTTATTCGCGAGCAGGGTGTGGTTGGCCTGGCTGTCGGTCTGGCAATTGGTACGGCAGCTGGCGATACGGTGAAGAAGCTAGTGACAGCGTTTATTGACCCGCTGGTGCAGCTGATTGTTGGTTCGCAGCAAGGACTTCAGGCGGCATCGTTTACCGTCGAAATTGCCGGGCGTAAGGGTGAGTTTCTGTACGGGGCGTTTATTAGCTCGTTGATCACATTGCTGGCGGTAGCTTTTGTGGTGTATGCAATTGTGCACCTGTTTAAACTCGATAAATTAGACAAGAAAAAAGATTAATTGGGCTTTGAAAAACATATCCGCCGGACAAGTACGGCGGATTTTTATGCAAGGCGATTTATGCCGGGACAAGATGTGTCAATAAACTAGGAGATAAGCGTGCCGACTGTCTCGCCGCGGGCGGCTCGGGCGATATTGCCGTCGGTGAGTAAGTCGCAGATAATAACTGGGATATGTTCATCCATAGCCAGGCCGATGGCGGCTTTGTCCATGACGGTGATGTCAGGGTTGGTCAGAGCTTCGTGATAGCTGAGCTGATCAAATTTGGCGGCATCAGGGAATTTGGCAGGATCTTTATCGTACACGCCATCAACTTTCGTTGTTTTAATCACAACATCGCATTGCATTTCTAAAGCTAGGTTCAGGGCGGCGGTGTCGGTGGTCAGGAACGGCCGGCCAGTACCGCAGGCAACGATGACTACGCGGCCTTTTTGGATGTGGCTGAGCGCCCGGCGGAAAGTGTAGTGGTCGATAAATTGATTAATTTCGACAGTGGACAGAGCGCGGGTTGGCAAGCCAGCGTCGTTGAACACATCAGCCAGAGCGATGGCGTTCATTAGGGTAGAGAGCATGCCGATATTATGGGCCGAGACAGGTTGAATGCCGTGACCGATGATTTGGTTGCCGCGGACGTAATTGCCGCCACCAACCATAATGACGATTTCGGCGCCAGTTTCTAGCGCTGGTTTGATTTGTTCGGCGATCCAACGAGCTCGCTTGGGATCAAAGCCGCTGGCGAACTCGCCCTGGAGCTGCTCGCCGGATAATTTGAGAAGGATACGTTTGGTCATGGTTTTAGTGTAGCACGCTGCAAGGAAGTGGTAAAATAGAAACATGAAAGCCAGTTTTAAGCCGAAAAAGATTTTATGGATGGATTTGGAGATGACCGGGCTGGATCCGGTGCGTGATGAGATTTTGGAGGTGGCGGCGATTGTCACGGATTGGGATTTTACGGAGATTGCGACATATGAGGGAGTGGTGTGCCATGATTCAGAGAAGCTAGGTAAATTGCTGGATCGAAATGCTAGCTTTTGGAATGAACATCCGGAGGCGCGCCACGGTTTGGAGGAACAAAACGTCTCTGGCAAGCCGCTAGCCGAAGTGGAGCGTGAATTGCTGGCATTTTGCGATGAACATTTTGCGGACGAGCCGCGGATTTTGCTGGGCGGCAATTCAATCCATCAGGATCGACGGTTTATTGATGGGTGGTGGCCTTTGTTGTCAAAAAGGCTACACTATCGGATGTTGGACGTTAGTGCTTGGAAGGTGGTGTTTGAGGGTAAATACGGCAAGAAATTTGCCAAACCAGAGGATCATCGAGCGTTAGAGGATATCCGTGGCAGTATCATGGAGCTTCAGTATTATTTGAAAAAGGTAAAACCATGACCCATAAACAATTTGAAGAGTTTATCCTCAGTTTGCCCGGCATGTGGCTGGATTATCCATTTGGTGAGGATGTTGCGGTGTATAAATTTGGCAAGAGCAATAACGGCGCGGGGAAAATGGTGGCACTAGTGACGGAGGGCTTGAAGCCCTTGCGGGTCAGTCTGAAGTGCGACCCGTTGCTGGCTGAGAATCTCCGCGAGAAGTACGAGACGGTCCTGCCGGGGTATCACCTGAATAAGAAGCATTGGAATACTATCATTTGTTCGGGGCAATTGAGCGATGAGGAAATTTTTGATTTGGCGCGACTGAGTTATCGGCTAGTGGCTGAGTAAGCAGGACGGCGGGGCTAATCGCTGAGAAAAGTGGCACTGATCCGCCCCTAGCTGGTGGCAGAGTGAATAGAACTTATGATTTTTCCGAATCACCGGTGATTGCCATGAGCTGTTTGCGCACGTTGGTGAGGTCGGAAATAGTTTTTTCGAGAAAGTCAATTGTGCTTTTGCTGCGCGAGCCCTCTTTGATACGATTCATCATCAAGAGCGTGTCGGCCAGCTCGGTATTCATGGTGTAAGCATAAGTGTTGTCGAGGTCGGCGTTGAGGTAGGCCTCCTCAAATTTTTCCTCGAGCTTTGTCGGTGGGTCGAGTGCGGTGATGTTTTTGAGGTCTTTTTTGACGTCGATATTCTGGGCGGCCGCCGGTGTTTCGATGGACTTATTGGCAGTGGTGAGTACGGCTGTGAGTGAGCTATTGGCGTCTTGGAGTTGGCTGGATTTGAGGCGGGAAGTAAATTTCTCGGAGACGGTTTGGAGTTTTTGTAGACGAGCAATGAGATTATTTAACGAAGGGCCGCGGGAGGCGTTTTGGGCGGTGTTGATGATAAAGACCAGGCCGAGCAGCCCAATGATGCCGAGAACGAGCAAGATAATCTTTGACTTTTTATCAAAGCCTTGCGGCGCTGGCGGTGCAGAAATTTGATTGAGATAATCGATACCGGTTGGCACGTCGTAGTCATTGTGTGGCTGCATATACCCATTAAAGCATAAACAACAACAGAGGTAAAGAGTGATATAATAAAAACCATGAATGATGCCAAGGAAGAAGTGCGGGCGCGGCTGAATATTGAGGATGTAATCGGCGAATATGTTCAGCTGAAGCGGGCGGGTCGTAATCTGAAGGGACTTAGTCCGTTTACTGATGAGCGGACGCCGAGTTTTATGGTCAGTCCGGAAAAGCAGATTTGGCATGATTTTTCTTCGGGCAAGGGCGGCGATATTTTTACATTCGTGATGTTGGTAGAAGGAATGGATTTTCGCCAGTCGCTGGAGCATTTGGCGCGCAAGGCGGGCGTGGATTTGAGTTTGTTTTCTCATGGTGATGGACGGACGGCCAAGCGGCGGGCTAGGGCGCGGGAAGCGCTAAAATTAGCAGCAAATTTTTATCAGCAAAATTTGGTGAAAAATTCGGCAGCGCTAGAGTACGCAGTGAAAAAGCGGCGGCTGAACCGGCAGACGATCGGTGATTTTATCATCGGCTATGCGCCAGATCAGGGCGATGCGCTGACGAAGGCGCTGGAAAAGCGGGGATTTTCGCGTCGGGAATTAGCTGACGCAGGGCTGGTGAATCGGTTCGGTGGCGACTTGTTTCGGGGGCGGATGATGGTAGCCTTGAGTGACGGCAGCGGCGAGGTGGTTGGCTTTACGGGGCGAATTATTCGCGACGACCCCAGGGCGCCAAAGTATCTGAATACGCCGCAGACACTGCTATTTGATAAATCGCGCCATATTTTTGGGCTGTATCAGGCGAAAGAGGCGATTCGTAAGAGCGACGCGGCGGTGATTGTCGAGGGGAATTTGGATGTGGTTAGCAGCCACCAGGTCGGCGTCAAAAACGTGGTGGCGACGGCAGGGACGGCGATGACCCTGCAGCATTTGAAAGCGCTGAGCCGGCTGGCAGGGCGGATTCGTGTGGCGTTTGACGGCGACCGGGCGGGTGTGAGCGCAACGGAGCGGGCGATCAATTTGGCGCAAGAAATTGGCGTGGAGCTAGGGGTGGTGAGTCTGCCGGATGACGTAAAAGATCCGGATGAATTGATCCAAAAAGACGCGGCGTTGTGGCAGGCAGTGGTTGAGCAGGCGCAGCCAGCCGTCGATTGGGTAATCGCTCGGCACGCCGAGATGGAAGATTTGGCAACGGCTGAGGGCAAGCGGCGATTTTCGACAACTGCGCTGAGAATCGTGCGCGGCCTGAAAGATCCGGTGGAGCAGGAGCATTATTTGGCGGTGATTTCTGAGAAAACTGGCGCTAGTCTCGCGGCGCTGCGAGCAAAGCTTGGCGCCGACCAATCGACGCTGCCCGCTCAGCTCAAAAAACCAAAGATTGAAAAGGCGACTCCGAGTAAACCTCGTGACGAATTAGCGGACATTATCGTCGGTCTAGCGCTCAGTCAGCCGTCGACCCGGCGCTGGGTCGGGGCGCTCGAAGCGGCAAGCTTGGACGAGCCAGCTCGAGCAGTGGTGACGGCGCTGCAAGCTGAGCCGCTACTTGACATAGAAAAATTGCCACGTCCCTTGCAAAAATTTGAGCAGTATGTGAAAATAGTACAGTTAAAAAGTGAACGCCGCTACATGGACTGGGAACCAGAAGCTCTGGACAGTGAAATGGCGCGTTTGGTAAAGCAATTGATACGTAAACACCGCGACACAAAAAAACAACAATTATTAGACAATTTGCGTGAGGCTGAGGAGCTCAGCGATGAGGCGCGGGCGCGCACCTTGCGGCAGCAGCTGAACGCACTGATTAAGGAGAATGCGTGAACAACGACCAGCAATACACCCCAACCAATGACGATCCACTCGAGCCAGATCTGACGGCGGTACATGATGATGAGGAGATAGAAGACCTCGAAGCGTTGAGCGCTGGTCAGTATCTGGATGACATTTCGGACGATTCGGTGCGGTTGTATCTGCGTGAGATCGGTAAGATCCCGCTGTTAAGCTCGGACGAGGAAATGGAGCTGGCGCGGCGGATCATCGAGGGCGACAAGAAAGCTAAGGACAAGATGGCCGAGGCGAACATGCGTTTGGTGGTGTCAATCGCCAAGCGGTATTCGGGCCGTGGGTTGGATTTTCTGGACTTGATCCAGGAGGGTAATACTGGCCTGCTTCGCGCGGTGGAGAAGTTTGATCCGGACAAGGGCTTTAAGTTTTCGACCTACGCGACGTGGTGGATTCGCCAGGCGATTACCCGGGCGATCGCTGATCAGGCGCGGACGATTCGCATCCCCGTGCACATGATCGAGACGATTAACAAGCTGGTGCGGACGCAGCGGCGGCTTACTCAGGAGCTGAACCGCGAGCCGACGATGGAAGAATTGTCCAAGGAAATGGACATGGAACCAGAAAAAATTGAGTACATCAATAAAATTCGGCAAGAGACGTCGAGTTTGGATGCCGGCATCGGGCGTGATGGCGACGAGGAAGATTCGGTGCTGGGTGATTTCATCGAGGATGAAGATACGATTTCGCCAGAAGAATCAGCGACCAATCAGCTGCTGAAAGAAAAGGTCGCCGAGGTGCTGTCGAGCCTGTCTGATCGCGAGCAAAAAATTGTGCGCATGCGGTTCGGGCTGGACAATGGCGGCAAAAGCCATACGCTTGAGGAAGTCGGCCAACAATTTGCCGTGACGCGCGAACGAATTCGCCAGATTGAGGCGAAGGCTTTGGCAAAGCTGAGGAAGCACAAAGATGCTAAAAAGTTATATGAGTATTTGAGCTAGGTGCTACTTATCACCGACTTCTTTTGCGGGAGTTAGCTCATCCACTCATTGTCCTTAGCTCGCAAAGCCTGATTTCTTCTGACGGCGCGTGGATCCACCCCTTCAGGCAGCTCCTCCATAAGAGCTTTATGCTTGTCGAACTCTTCTATTCGAGCCGCCTCCTCATCAGTCAACCGTGCTGCTTGCGTTCCCTTCTCGCCGAGTTTGCGTGCGGTGGTGTTGTCTGGCTTGTCTACTTCCGCCCGACTTGACTCGCCTTCTGGCTGCTCTACGGGTGATGTTTGTTGTGGTAGTTTGTTAGTGTTATCGTGTTCCGTGGTTGTAAATATAGCACATAATTTACTTTTTTGCAACCATATGCAGTAAGATGGTTTATGGATGGTGATAGTTTAGCACTGTTCAGGTGCCTTGCAAAAATGTTCATGGTGAGTGACGGCCTCCAGCTGTGCGTATAGCTCGTCCAGTCCGCGGTCGTTCATCACGAAATAGTCAGCAATGGCGATTGGCCCGCCTTTTTCTAGATTTTCAATTTCTGACCAATCGCGCTGGTCAACTTCGCGTGGTTGCATTGGCCGCTCAGGGCGTTTGGCCATGCGTTGATAGCGCAGGTGTTTTGGTGTGACGATGGCGATGACGGACATCTGGCCAGGGAATTCATGCTTGAGGATCTTATATTCACTCCAGGTGTACAAACCGTCCAGGACGATGAGTTTTTGGCCAGCGTCAATCAAGTCATGCGCGGATTTGATAACGCGTTTGACGACGAAATCTTTGCCTTCGCGCCGGCGAATTTCCTCGCGGAATTTTTGCTGATTATCCCAAGTCGGTTCAATGCCGGCCTCTTCCATGGCTTTGTAGATGATGCCGCCAAAGTAGATTTTCGGAATGCCCCTCTTGGTGAAATACTCGACGGCCGAACTTTTGCCGCTGCCGGCCAGACCGACCAGGGCGATGATTTTGCAGCTATGCTCGCTTATACTCATGGGGATTATTGTAACAACTTCTTAGTCGGCTGGCAAACGGGTGTAGCTGCCGGTTGGTTGTGTTGATTTCTGCGAGCAGTTTGTTCTGGGTGTCTTTTGACTTCAACCTGAAACAGCCGGCCTCGGCTAGACCCCCGGTTAATTTACCACGACGATTGCCAGCAGGGCATCCTGAGGGCTGAGACCGGGTCGCAGTTTATAGCGGTCGCGTGTAGACACCTTGTGCCGAGGGTGGAGATACTCGATTTCTTCGTAACTCTCAGCGGCAAATACCTGCCAGATATCAACAGGAGCGAGCGGTAGCTCATCGCACTTGGGTTTGTAGGTATGAAACGCCTGTAGCAGGGTGAGAATTTCCTCGCCGTTATAGTTGTCACATCGCCGAGCATGCATGTCATAGGTTGGATCAGTAGATCGTACTGTGAAGATATCACCTCCTCTTGCGACTATTTCCTTGATGAATTGCTGGCGATCGCTTGTGTCAAAGTGTGCCGACTGGATGCCGCGCAGCAGTATATTCTGACCCGTAAAATGTTGGCGAATTGGCACTTCGATTGTAGCGGCTATAGTGTCAAGTGGGCGGGGTGGATTGGCATCGTAACGATATGGATTTTCGGGCGTAACGCTATACTCTGGGCAATCAACGTTAACGATGAGCGGTGTCACTTCGCGGTTGCGCTCTGGTGTAGATTCGGTGTTCTCGC
>JABCOH020000007.1 GCA_013333695.2 Candidatus Saccharimonadota bacterium
AATTTATGTAATTTATTAATTTTTTTACTGTTATTTTGTCTGTAAAATCATCATATTGAGACGAGTCTGGCCACCATCCGATCGCTGAGCGATTGTCCGGAAACTTGGAGCCTGCATAGCCACTTGGATAGTCAACAGGAAAAGTAGACGTAAAGAGTTTTTTATTTGATCCTACAGATATATTCATATCAAATATAAAAGCCTGCGAATGTTTATATCCCCATAAGTATTCAGGAGCACAATTGCTACCCCCTAAAACCAATTTAGGACTGGCAATGGTAGCCACATAAAGTTTTGTCCGACTGTCCTCCTTTCTCGCTAGGGCAATCCCGCTTGTCTGATGATTTTTATAAAAACGATACGTATAATCATCCTTACCGTCCTCTGTCCAAAAAACTTTTATGAAATACGGGTTCGATGTATTGTTATGCTTGTTATTCTGCTCATAAACAACCGCGACGCACCCTTTGGTGACGACATAGCGCGCTCTAAACTTTCTACCGCCGCTTGGTGGTCTTTGGGGTCGCCTGAATAATATCTCTTTTGCTTGAAGGCAAACAGCCACTTCTTCGCGTAATCGTCATCAGGACTTCCGCAGGTCTTGCCATGATAATTATCAATGTGATGGATCAGTGTTTTCGTTGAAACTTTGTTGATGATATCATCATACTCAGAAGCCGCTCCAGCTGTTGCCGGCACCGCAACACATACGGCAACTGCCGCCCCGATAATACTGATAACAAATTTTACCCACATAAGCGCCCTCCGTTATGCTTATGTCAAAATTGTACCAGACCGCCCCGCGCGCAACAAGAAACCAGCCACTCGCCTACTCAAACCGTCGCCGCAGCGCGATGATGTCCATCCACGCTAAGTCCTCGGCGGGCAGCTGGCGCATATGTTCAATCACCCGCGCTGCCAGCGCCGGGTCAGGGCAGTCGGGCCTCGTTGACGGCTGCCGACCAGCCTGCAGTGCCTCCAGCGCTGTTCTCATCTGCCGCCAAAAGGTATAATAATCAAGCTTAATCTTGACATGATGACCACCAGCATCTTCAAGCACAAAGCCCTCAACTCGCTCACCCTGCCACCGATATGCCATGCCTTGAAGCTGGTCAAGCCACGTCATAAACTCCCTCCACGATGAAAACTCCGCCGCCAGACGCTCGCTGTTCGCCCCGATCTCGCGCGCAAATCGCTCCCGCTCCTGCCGGTCGACCGCCTCGTATGCAACCTGCCGCTTGACGATATCGAGCAGCACCAGCTGATCCGACTCATACGCGATAATATGCGGATCAAATCGCGGCAACACGACCTCAAACAATAGGCACACATTATGACGGCGCAGATAATCAGTAATATGCGGTAGTTTGTCTCGAAATTGCTCCAAAAACTCTCGCCGAAAGGCCGCCGCATAGTCACCCTCAGTCGTTGACTTTGACGCCATCACCAGCCCGCCCGCCGCCGAATCATACCCGACCAACCCCAAAAAGCCATTCTCCTTCACCCACGCCCGCGCTGGAAAGACCATCGTCTGCTCCAGCGCCGCTAGTTCAGTATCGCGCCGCTCACCAATGTTAAAAAACTTATCGTAGGCCCGAATCACGATCTCGTTTGTCAGCGTATTGAGAAACAGTCCGCGCGCCCGCATCGTTTGCGTCGTCCATGCTTGGCGATAAAATGCCTCGGGCTTGAAATTAAACGAGCTGATATCCCCCGGCAGGATTGATTCACGAATGTAGCGATTCTGTCGCAGCTGGCTTAGGAACGCTGTGTTTTCCGGATACAGCCGCGCTGCTGCTCGTTGGTTTTGAATAACGATCGGCGTCATGCCGTTCTCGTCTAGCCGCACTGTTCGTAGCTCGCCACCAAACTCAACCTTTCCCTCCAAATTGTAGCAACGTTCGTTGTATCGTGTAGGATAATTCTGCCTATTGCGATGTCCGTGAACCTGAAACGTCGCATCATCAGTCTGCGCCATAAATGTATCATCCACCGCCCCAACCTCATCATACGCCCCTACGCCGTGGATCAGCTGGCTGGTCGCCACCAGCGGTAACTGTCCCGGCAATGTACTAAGCCCGCCATGCGTCACCAAGACCGTTTGACCTCGAAATTGGTACAAAATATATTGATCCATCCGCCGCATCAGCCGCGCTACCTTGCGCTTATCAATGCCTGCCACCTCCAGCTGCGGCTGCGTTTGTTCGCTAAATACCCGCGCCACAACCGGCTGATCGGTTGCCCACTGCCAGAGATATAGCTCGTGATTGCCCTCGACGAACCGCACGTTTGGTCGGTCAAGCAACTCGTCACAAACAAATCGCATCACCGCATCATTCTCCGTGCCGCGATCTAATAGGTCGCCGACAAAAATATACAGTTCATCGTCCCGAAGCGGATACCGCTCGAAATATTCCTTGAGCGGCGTAAAGCACCCCTGGACATCGCCGATATGATGAATCGCCCGATACCTATCAACGTTCTCCGGCTGATTAGTAAGCAGTTGATTCACCTCCTCGGCTGTCCGCACCACCGTCACCCACTTCGGCAGTGAACTCTGCTGCAGCCGCCGATGCATACGCTCAAGTACGCTACTCGGCACGACCTTATAGCTCGGCCGCTCTTTATTACGCTGCTGACATACCGCCAGCGACACATCAGCAAAATCAATCACCACCAGCCGGTAGCGATATTTCTGACACAGCTCGCCATACGTCTTGAAATAATTTGGCGTCGTGTGTGTTGCATCAACCACCGTCGTCTCACCCCGCGTCATCCGCTGCTCCAGCATCTCGTGTAGCAACCGCCACACCATTGCGTCTTGACGCGACGGCATAGTCGTCTGTCCGTCAATCATCAATTGCGGCGACGCCAGCATCAATCGTATCGCGTCCGGCGACAATGTATAATTATCAAGCCCCTGCTCCGCAAGAAACGTCGACTTACCAGAGCCGGGAATCCCTCTGGTTACCAATAGTAGTCGCATACCTCACGCCGCCCGTTCCTGACCAACGATCTCGCGTACCACCTGGCCATCATTCCACGGCAGCCGCTGACCATTGACGATCCGATATTGCTCGTGACCCATGCCAGTGATTAGCACCATATCGCCCTTCCTGGCACAGCCAAGCGCTCGCTCAATCGCCTGACGCCGATCGGCAATTTCCGTCGTTTTCGCATCGCCGCGACCGCGCTCAATTCCCTCCATCAACATCCGCCGGATTTGTTCTGGATCTTCGTTATAGCTCTCCTCATCAGTCAGGAAAATCCGATCCGCCCCGCGTGCCGCGATCTCACCCATGATCGGTCGCTTACCCTGATCACGGTCACCGCACGCCCCGAACACCAAGATCACCCGCTGCTTGGTGATGCCGCGGGCCGCCGCCAACAGTTTTTCCAGCGCATCCGGCGTATGAGCATAATCAACGATCACGTCATAGCCTAGCCCCTCAACCGCTCGCTCAAACCGCCCTGGCACCGCTTCGACATTGGCTACGCCTTCCTGGATGTCCTCCAGCTTGACGCCCAATAAATACGCCAGCGTCGTCGCAGCCGTCATATTCATCACGTTGAACTCGCCCGGCAGATTCGTCGCTAGCTCCAAGTGTGTCTGATGATCCAGCACCACATCAGCCTCGGTGCCCTTGCGGTATAACTTGACGTGGGTAATTTTTGCCTCAGCCTCCACGCTTCGGCCGTACGTCATCTTTTGCTCGCTGGCGACAAACTGATTGAAATAATCATACCACTCATCATCGCGGTTGAGCACGATAAACCGCGGGTGCAGCTGAAATAGTTTGCTCTTGGCCGCTGCGTACTCTTCCATCGTCTTGTGATAATCAAGGTGATCCTGCGTCAGATTCGTCATCACCGCCGCCTCAATCGGCACGCCGTCCAGCTTGTGCTGATCCAGCGCATGACTCGTCACCTCCAGCACCACGTAGTCAGCGTTCGCCCGCTTGGCGTCGCGGAAAAACCGCTGCATCCGCGCTGTACTCGCCACCGTGGCATTGAGGTCGTTAAGTTTTCGCTCACCCGCCACCTCGATCACCGCTGTAGTGAACATCGCGGTCGTGAAATGAGCTTCTTTCAAAATCTCATTGATATAGCACGACGTCGTCGTCTTGCCATTTGTCCCCGTCACCGCAATCACCCTGAGGTGCTTTGACGGATTACCATACCGCGCGCTAACCAGCTTGACACGCAACCGCCGATACCCATTTTCTAACCGCCGCAGCATCCCGCCCGGCAGCACCTTCCTCACAAATTTCACCAATGTGGCTTTCATATCCCTATTTTACCACTTATATTTGCTATAATAAAAGCAAATGAGGATTTTGGGAATCGAGTCCAGCTGCGATGAAACAGCGGCGGCGGTCGTTGAAGACGGCGAACGCTTGCTTTCTAATGTGGTCAATTCCCAAATCGACATCCATGCCGAATACGGCGGCGTCATCCCGGAAATCGCTGCCCGCAGTCACCTGGAAGTTATTAACCCGGTCATCAGAAAAGCCCTGTCTGACGCTGATTGCACCTGGAACGATATCGACGCCATCGCCGTCACCTACGCGCCCGGCCTGATCGGCTCGCTGCTCATCGGTACGCTCGCCGCCCGCACCCTCGCTATTATTCGCAATAAGCCGCTCTACAAGATACACCATGTCGAGGCGCATGTGTACGCTAATTTCATTACAGAACAGAGAAAGAGAGGCTCAAAACATGCCAAATTGCTGGAATTAACAACATCTGCACAAACCCGAGAGGCAAGCTTGTCAGATTCCTTGCGAGACGAGGACTGTTTGAGCAAAGCGAGTCCCGCAGTCGCCAAAGAATCTGACGAGAAAGCATCTCGGCGTGCGGAAGCCGTTGTTAATTCTAGCAATTTGGCGCTGTCTTTACCACACCATCAACCCACCTTCCCCCTCCTCGCCCTCATCGTCTCTGGCGGGCATTCGCAGCTCGTCCTTTTCCAGAACCACGGCGACTATCAGCTCATCGGTCAAACCCAAGACGATGCCGTCGGCGAGGCGTTCGACAAGGTTGCCAAAATCATTGGCCTGCCCTACCCTGGCGGCCCTGCCATCGCCAAAGCAGCCGAACTCGGCGATCCCCGCGCCTTTCACCTACCCATCGCCAAGCTCGCCGGCAAGTACGATTTTTCCTTCTCCGGCCTCAAGACAGCCGTTCTGAGGACCGTTCAGCGCGAAGTGGGTAAAGACTTCACTTTTCCGTCGCACGAGCTCCCTGCCCTAGTAAACGATGAACTGAGACATAATATGGCGGCCAGTTTCCAGTACACCGCCGTTAAAACCTTGGTCGATAAGACTAAAAAAGCTTATGACAATTTCCAGCCTGCCTCCGTCGTCATCGCCGGTGGCGTCGCCGCCAATCAAGAATTACGCCGCCAACTGCGTGAGGCCTTGCCTATCAACATTGAGTACGCGCCCATCCAGCTCTGCACCGACAACGCCGCCATGATCGCCGCGCTCGGTTATTTCCGCGCCCACATCGACCAGCCCGCCGACCCGTACGACCTAGAAGTCCAACCAAGTTTATCAATGACAGCAATCTAACGTTGTGAGGATTACAACATGAATCAACATTTTTTACAATCAACCGCCTGGCAAGCCTTTCAAGAATCGCTCGGGCGCACCACCTTTCGCGATAGCGGCCCGGGCTGGGAATACTTGGCTATCCTGGAGCGCAGCACTGGTAATTCCCGCCTCTACTGCCCATACGGCCCGGCTGCCGACGACGAACATTCGCTCGCAGCAGCCCTTGATTCCCTAGCTCAGCTTGGCAAAAAACACCGCGTTACTTTCCTACGCGTCGAGCCACCCAACCTCGACTTTGCTGCTTATCTCCAAGCTCACGGCTGGAAAAAGGTTACCTACCAAAAGCTCCAGCCCGAGCATTCGCATGTCATCGACTTGACTCAGCCGCAAGACCAGCTGATCGCCCATATGGCGCAGCCAGTTCGTAATGTGTACCGCAATTACCATAAAAAAGGTGTCTCTGTCCACCGCTCGACCGATCCGCACGACATTGATATCTTACTGAAATTCGTCCACCAAGTCGCCCGGCAGCGCGGTATCACACCGCATCCTGATAGCTATTTCCGCCAGCAAGCCGCCACCCTATTCCCGCTCGGCGCGGCCACGCTGTATTACGCCACATTTGACGATCAGCCCATCGCCGCCGCCTTGTTTTATCACAGCAGCGACACGCTATATTATGCCCACGCTGGCGCCTCATCAGACCCAGCTCACCGCAAGCTCAACGCTGGCACTGCCCTGCTAGCCGAGGCGATCATTGACGCTCAGCAGCGCGGATTAACCAAAGCCGACCTCTACGGCATTGCCCCCGACGGCGCCGACAAAAACCATCCATGGACTGGCTTCACCAAGTTCAAACGCTCATTTGGCGGACGCGACGTTACTTTTGCCGGAGCTTGGGATTTACCATTGCAGCGCAGCCGCTACTGGCTGTACCGCGCCTATCAAACACTGCGTTAACACCCCCAGCCAGGCATCGTCCGCGGTTTTACCGCCCCTTTTTCTGTGGTATAATTGGCTTGGTAATATAACCGCGTGGAGAGATCATTTACGCCTATTGTCTGAGTTTTCACGTGAAAAATCTTGACGGTAGCGATGCTCGCTTTTCACGTGAAAAGTAGGAATTATTCATGCAACTAGCCAAACAATACACCCCAAACGATTACGAACCAAATATCTACGCCATGTGGGAGACCAGCGGCGCATTAGAGCCGACCGGTGTCGGCAAACCGTATTCCATCGTCATGCCACCGCCCAATGCCAATGGCAACTTGCATATTGGCCATGCCCTGGACATGAATTTGAAGGATATTATGATCCGCTATCACCGCATGAAAGGTGATGATGCGGTATTTATTCCTGGAGCAGATCATGCTGGCTTCGAGACCTGGGTAGTTTATGAAAAAGAGCTAGCCAAACAGGGAAAAAGCCGCTTCGACTTTTCACGTGAACAACTGTACGACCAGGTTTGGCAGTTTGTTGAAGAAAAACGCGGCAACATGGAGTTGCAGCTGCGCGCTCTGGGCGTCAGCGCCTCTTGGCAGCATTTGACCTTTACGCTGGACGATAAAGTCATCGCTACAGTATATGAGACATTCAAAAAGCTGTGGGATGACGGGCTCGTTTACCGCGGTGAGCGGATCGTTAATTATTGCACCAAACACCAAACCAGCTTCGCCGACATTGAAGTTGAGCATAAAAATGAAAAAGGGAAGTTGTGGCAAATTGCTTACCCGACGCTGGATAAAATCGGCGAAATCGTAGTCGCCACCACGCGGCCGGAGACTATGCTGGGCGACGTGGCAGTGGCTGTCCACCCGGATGACGAGCGTTACAAACATCTCATCGGCACGCGAATTTTATTGCCAATCACCGACGAGGAAATCCCGATTATCGCCGACGAGTACGTCGATATGGACTATGGCACTGGCGCAGTGAAAATTACACCGGCACACGACCCGAACGACTTCGAGATGGCCCAGCGCCACCATCTGCCGCTCAAGCAAATCATCAGCCAAGAGGGTACGATGGTCAACGTACCGCCACAATTCCTAGGCCTGACGCCGGCAGAAGCCCGTATTCGTGTGTTGGCAGCCTTGGAATCGTTGGAGCTGCGCCGCGGCGAAACAGACATTGAGCATGCCGTCGGGCATTGTTACAAATGCGGCAGCGTGATTGAGCCGATGGTTAAAGAGCAGTGGTTTATTAAAATGCAGCCGTTGGCTCAGCCAGCCATCGAAGCCTTAGAGAGGGAAGAGATTACCTTTTATCCAGCCGCCAAGCGCAAAGAGCTCATCGCTTATCTCAAACAATTGAAAGATTGGAATATCTCCCGGCAAATCCCGTGGGGCATCCCGATTCCAGCATTCGTCAACGAAAGCGACCCGCGCGATTGGATATTCAACATCCGCACTGACGAACGAAAGATAGTTGTAAATGGTACAACATATATCAGAGAAGAGGACACCTTTGATACTTGGTTCTCGTCTGGCCAGTGGCCGTACATCGTTACCGATTACCTAAACGGCGGGGAACTAGCCAAATATTTCCCAACCAGCCTGATGGAAACCGGCATGGACATTATGCGGGCATGGGTAGCGCGGATGATTATGCTCAGCCTGTACCGCACCGGCAAACTACCGTTCAAGGACGTCTATTTGCACGGTATGGTCAATGACGAACATAATCAAAAAATGTCCAAATCCAAGGGCAATGTCATCAATCCGATGGAGCTAGTCTCAGAATTTGGCTCGGATGCCACCCGCATGGGCATCATCGCTGGTCGCGCGCCAGCCCAGCATCAAGCATTTAACAAGGGCGCGGTCATTGCTGCCCGCAACTTCTGTAATAAGCTGTGGAACATCGCTCGTTTCGTCGAGGCGCAAATTGGCGATGAGCACCAAATCGTTGACCTGGAGCCGCAAACGCCAGCCGATCACTGGATTATCCGCCAGCTGAACGACGCCGCCAATAACGTCGCCGTCCGCCTGGAGCAGTACCGCTTTTCTGAAGCTGCGGACACGGTCTATCACGCTATTTGGGACGACCTAGCTGATTGGTACATCGAATCGTCAAAAACCGCTATCAACCGCCCATTGCTGTCATGGGCGCTGGCAACTAGCCTGAAAATCGCTCATCCGTTCGCGCCATTCGTCACCGAGACGATTTGGCAGACGCTTAATTACACCGATGGAATTTTAATGCGCGACCATTGGCCGACCCCAGAAAAGTTCGACCCTATCGCTGCCGAGCAGTTTGAGCAGCTGAAGACGCTAGTCGCCGAAGGTCGCTGGGTGATCGCTGAACTACCGGGCAATAAAAAATACCGACTGTTATACGGTAATGACAGTCTCATCGCCGATAATCACGACACCATCAAACACCTCATGCGCCTAGAGTCAATTGCACATACCGACCAGCCGCGAGGCCTTAGGTTAGCGGCGGCAAACAGGGAAGCGTGGTTGGATATTAACGAGAAGACGCTCTATCAGCACCAGACCGATCTGGAAGTACGGCTAAGCGAGGCGCGGCGAACCCTGGCGAACCTCCAGGCGCGGCTGGATAATCCAACTTACGTTGAAAAGGCGCCAGCCTATCTCGTCGAGGAAACTCGCCAGCAGCTAGCTGAGCAGGAAAGGCTCATCCAGCGCTTTATCAGTGAGCTCGAAGTCATCAGCTCACGCTAATCGGATCGACCATCAGTCGATGCCCGTCAATGTCACCATCGCCGCCGCGACTAACGAGCTTGGTATGTATGTGCTTACGATCAGCGCTGCGCGGTGTCGTCCGCGGGTGGGTTTGCCCGTCTTTTAGCGCCCCCGAAAAGTCATGATGGTCAGAGTGAGTATGCGGTGAGGAATGCGGCTTGCTGTGGTGGTCGTCATCGACCTGATACGCATCTTTCATAACCCGCCACGCAGAAATAACCGCTTTGTCAACATTCGTGTCATGCAAAAACACGCCGAGGCTGGTCGATAGGCCGAGTGCCATGGTGGCAGTAGTGAGAATGTGTGATAAATATTTCATATTCTTTTTATGTTTACCTCTATGGATCTAACCATAGCAATGCTAGGATAATAGCATAAGGTTTTTAATTTGTCAATAATATTTCCTGATTTAGATGGTGCCGTCGGCCCAAAATTCTATCCGATACCCACTCCGCGTACTAACAAAACAATAAAATACGTCCCGGATAAACCGAGACGAGAGCGACATAACTCTGGCGGAGGAGGGGAGATTCGAACTCCCGCTACAGATCTCTCCGTACTAACGATTTAGCAAACCGTCCCCTTCAGCCACTTGGGTACTCCTCCATGAGCCAAAAATAGTGTATCATAGAAGTAGTGGTCTGGCTAGCCCCGCGGCTAGCAGGCGGACCGCAAAACTTGACAATAAACCTAAGAAAGAGGATAATAACGCGCATGAAGAAGTTTTTCGCAGGTATCGTTAGTATCATGCTGACCATCGGTGTCGGCACGGTAGTTTTGAGCACTCCAGCGTTCGCGCTCGGCGAGGGCGGCGTCACTCGTGGCATCAATGATGCGCGTGGCGACGGCGTGCCAACCAACTTAACTAACGGTGACAGCTCGTTGGTGAAAAAAATTATCAACATCATGCTCTATTTCATCGGTATCCTCGCTGTGGTAATGTTGATCTTTGGCGGCTTTCGCTACGTTGTTTCTAGTGGCAACAAAGACGCCGTCACCTCGGCAAAGAACACCATTCTCTATGCCGTCATTGGTCTACTCGTCGCCCTGTTTGCTTACGCCATCATTCAATTTGTCCTCAATACCGTAATTGGTCTTGGCGGTAATTCTACCGACGTATAGCAGATCATACCGCTCGTGGTATACTAGACACATGGAAGAGCAGCCACACGCAACCGACACTGAAAACACCCAGCAAGACGCGGCCCAGCCGATGACTGACTTATCGCAGCCCATCGCCTGGCAGGCCCCCGAGGGCGTGCAGATCCACCGCACGACTGGCTGGTATATCGCTGTTGGTTTCGTAGTGCTTGCCCTGATGGCGCTGGCGATTTTTGTTTTTAATAGCTGGACATTCGCGATTTTGCTGCCGATTATGGCGGTAGCGCTCGTACTACTTCGATCCAAGCCATCAGTGATGGTCAATTACGCCATCAGCCCCAAGGGCGTTTACGTCGCCGACCGTTTGTATGATTTTAGTGAGTTTCGAGCCTTTGGGCTGGGTCAAGACGGCGATCAACACTCGGCGATTTTGCTGCCCGTCAAGCGGTTCTCGCCAGCACTGACCATCTATTTTTCTGAGGCCGAAGGCGAGGCCATTGTCGACATGCTGGGGGCGCGGCTGCCGATGCAAGAAATCGCGCCGGATGCGCTGGAGAAGCTCATTCGGATCATCAGGCTATAGCTTGCTCCGAGCTAACAGGTGTGCTAGAATACAAAGGTTCATTGCCACTGGCATTGAAAGTTCTTTATATTTTTGTTATAGCCAATCGGATTTCCGAAAGGCTGTATGCACCCGTAGCTCAGCTGGATAGAGCGTTGGCTTGCGGAGCCAAAGGTCGTACGTTCGAATCGTGCCGGGTGTACCATTTTTATTTGGAGAGGTGCAGGAGTGGTTGAACTGGCCGCTCTCGAAAAGCGGTATGGGGCAACCCATCGAGGGTTCGAATCCCTCTCTCTCCGCCAGAATCCAATCACGATAATAATTGGAAGGGTGACCGAGTGGTTGAAGGTACCGGTCTTGAAAACCGGCGTGCGCTAACACGTACCGAGGGTTCGAATCCCTCCCCTTCCGCCAGACACGACATCATGAGAGAAAGATTAGAAACATTAGCCAAACGGGGGGTCGCTACGATAGCGGCCCTTACTTCATTAGCGCTATCAGCGTCCAGCCGCCCGCGCCTCTCGCCCGAGCAGGCAGAGCACACCTACGTCGTCGGCATGGGTGATTCAGTCGCCAGCGGGGCAGGGCTAGGAAATTACGACGACACAACAACGGAGTGCCGGCGCTCACCCGAAGCTTACGCGCGGCAACTCAAAGCATTCGGCATTCCCTCAGGTAACATTACCCTCGTGGCCTGTCACGGCGCCGGGCCAGAGCATATCTCCAGCCAGCAGTTTGACGACCAGCCGCCGCAACTCAACGCCCTTGGCCCCGAAACCGATATCGTCACCCTGACACTTGGCGCCAATATGGTTGACCTTAACGTAGTATTCGACGCCTGTTTGCACGAACGGTGTGGTACACGCAGCGAGATGTATATCGATGTCTTTCGCCGACTGTACTCAGACGAATATCGCCAGTCGCTCGGGCAAGCCTACCGCGCCATTCTTGAACATGCCCCCAACGCCCAGCTATACATCAACCTCTATACCACGCCCATCCAGCCACGCAACATCTGTCCAACGATTATCAACAACGACACCGATCATTTTGTCTCTAGTTTTATTGAGACAGTTAATCAAGCCATCCGCGACGTCGTAGCCAACATGCACGAGCCGCGCATCACTCTGGTCGAGCCGCCAAGAGATGTCGATGCTTGCGCCACATTCGGCCTTGGTGTGGTGGCCGAGGGTGACGATATAGGCCATCCGACCGCCCATGTCCACCACCAAATCGCCAAGGCAACCGCCGAAGCCATCTTGCATGATAATAACGCTCCACCGAAAGCCCGCACATGAAAATTACCATCCTCACCATTGGCAAGCGGCACGAGCCCTGGGTAGAGCCGGGCATTAAGCGCTTTTTAGGGCGCCTCAGAGCGCCATTCGCCGCAGAAATGATCATCATCCCACATTCCGGCCAAATCGGCGACAGGGCGCGCCAGGACGAGTCAGAACGCCTGATGTCTCGCCTCAGGCCGCACGATTTCATCATCCTCCTCGACGAGCGCGGTCGCAACCTGAGCTCGCCAGAACTATCGCAGCTCATTCTCGATCACACCGATCAGCACGTCGTTATCGTCATTGGCGGGGCCTATGGCGTCACCGAGACGCTTCACCGGCGAGCCGACATCGTTTGGTCGCTATCACGCCTGGTATTTCCGCACCAGCTGGTACGGCTTATTCTCGCCGAGCAGCTGTACCGCGCCCAAGAGATCGCTCGGGGTGGTTCGTATCATCACGACTAGGGTTTGGCGGCGTCTTTGCAGCAGCCTTTTTATCGTTCCTATGGCGAGCGACAATCCCCACGCGAATGTCCCGCGCGCCAGCCGCTCGTAGTGTCTGGGCCGCCGCTGTAATTGTTGAGCCAGTGGTGAAAATATCATCCAAAATCAGATAGGGAACATCGGCCTGAGCACTGCGCGCCCGGAAAAACTGCTGCGCCTGCTTTCGACGCTCAGCCGCCGAGCGAGCATAATGCTGCGTCACATTCGTCTGCCTGACCAAGGGTCGCTCGACTCTCAATCCCCGCCGCCGGGCAAACTGCCGAGCGATCAGCAACATATGATCATAGCCGCGCTTACGAATATTGGCAGGGGCCGTCGGCACCGGTACAACCACCGTCGAGGCGTCGTATTCTGGAAGCAATTCATCTAGGAGTCTAGCCAACACCCCACTGACGGCGCGCACGCGATGAAACTTATAATCATCAATCAGCCGCGCCACTGCACCTCGCCGCCACAGCGCACAGTCGGGCGCCTCGTAGGGCAGGGCATGTCGCCGACACACGTTGCCACTGGCGCACGGCTGTCCACAAATAACGCAGACCTGACAATGATGCCGCTTTACCGCCTCAAGACACGACCGACACAAAAGCGAGCCAGTTGCACCACAACCATAACAATAATGTGGCGCGATATATGATAATAGCGTATCAATAGGCATTTTTTGCTTTTTCGCCTTTCACTCTTGATTATAGCGCACATAACCGTTATACTAATAGATGATATTGTCAATCAGCCTATAAAGGCGGAGGAAACATGGCACGCAAAAATGACGATTTGTTAATTGAGGATGAGCTAACTGCAGCTTTCTTGAATGATGATCTGGCTAATGACGCGCCGCAACCAGCCGCACCCGCAGCAGCACCGGCTACCGCAGCGCCCACCCCTGATGATGATTGGGAGGACGAAGCAGATGATTTGATGGGGCAGCTGGCAGTCGATGTATTTGAATCAGAAACCGAACTTATTATCAAAGCCCGGACGGCTGGTGTTGATCGTAACGACCTAGATGTCAGCATCTCGGACGGCATCCTCACGATCAGCGGCACCCTATCAAGCGGCGACGAGACCGATGTCAAGAACTGGCATATCCAAGAATGCTACTGGGGCGAGTTTAGCCGCACCCTGGCGCTACCCGTCGCGGTCAACGAAGAAGGCGTCAGGGCCGAACTCAAAGACGGCGTACTCACCATCACTTTTGAGAAAATTAAACAAGAACGTGCCAAGAAAATCCAGGTTCTCTAATTCAAAAGACGAACCAGCGTTTAATTGTTAAAACCACAATAAAAGCTAAACCCCCGGAAGCGCCGGGGGTTTATAAAGACCTAACGATCCCTACGAGCCAACGCCAGTGGAAGTAACCAGTACGAAGTTAACGATAGCATAAGCAAAGATCGCCACCACCAGACCAATCACCGCGTACATGATAGTGTTTTTGGCAGTAGTCACCTTACTCGAGTCACCAGATGAGGTCGTGTAAAGGATACCGCCCCAGATCAACATAATCACCGACAGAATACCAACAAAGTAGAGGATGCCATTGACAACATTCTTAACAAGATCATTTGGCCTATCAACACCGTTAGCGGCACCGTCGCCCTTGGCGGCATCTGCGCCATTTCTAAGGTTATATTGTGCGTTCGCCACCGGCACTGTCGCAAATGCCAGCACCGTCACAGCGAGCACACCAGCGATGATAACTTTGAGTTTATTCATTTATTGCTTCCTTGTTTAGGGTTAATGTCATTTCAGCTGTTATTCTATCATCATTTGGCTACTTAAACAAGCCAAAAACCCAGTTAACGATAGCGTACGACATGACCACCACGACGATACCGATCACTGCGTACATGATGGTGTTTTTAGCAGTGGTCGCTTTCTGGCTATCGCCTGACGAGGTGATGTACTGAAAACCGCCCCAGATCACAACAATAACCGCCACCGCACCGACGAAGTAGAGAAAGATATTAACCACCTCGCCAATGGTGGTACCGATAGGCTTCGTGCTCATCTCCTGTGTTCGAGCTGCATCCAAACCGCTCTTAAATTGGGCCGACGCGGACGGCAGGGCGATCGGCATGACGACGGCCGCGACAGCAACCGCTAATGACAAGACGGCGGCTACGAGGGTTTTTCTATATCGTTTCATACATTTCTCCTTTTTTCTTATATTTTGCCAAACACAAAATCAACAATGGCATACGATAGAAGCGCTACGGCGACACCAATCACCGCGTACATAATGGTCGACTTGGCAGTTTTAACCTTATTAGAGTCGCCGGCCGAGGTCACATACTGAAAGCCACCGATGATGATCATGATGACAGAAATGGCGCCGAGGATGAGCAAGATAGCATTGATGAGGTTCTTGAACAGTGGTTGCACCGTCGCGCCACGGTTTTTACAGACTTCACCACTGGAGCCCGAGCAGGCGCCGTAAATGTCGACATTCTGGGCGGATACGCTTGATGCCACCACTAGTGGGGCAACGAGCGCCGCTATCACACCGATAATGACTACGAGTTTTTTCATATTGCCGATCCTTTCATGCCACTAATGACAAAGTTAGTAATGAGAAATGCGGAGAGGATGATAATAATGCCGATAACGGTACCGAGGATGGTATTTTTCGCCTTGGTAAGTTTGTTAGTGTCGCCGCCCGAATTGGCGTAATTGATACCGGCCAGCACCAACATCAAAATCGCGATCGCCCCGGCAAAGAAATACACCGTATTGAGAATGTTACCCAGTGCATCCGCCGAAGCACTGTTCGTCGGAATGCCCAGCGAATCTGGCGACCCCAATACACCGGCTACGAATCGCATCATGACCGTGGCAACCCCAATCCGTCAGCCACGACATTCACCAATGCCACCGAGGCAATAGCAATCACCAGGCCGATCGCCGCATTAATCACCGTCTTCATACCATTAGCCATCTGATTCGCATCACCGCTACTGGTCAGATATAGAAAGCCGCCGTATATCACAAAGCCAACCGTCACAAAGCCCGCCAGCTGCAATAGATCCTCGACAACATTCAGTATCGCCCGCCAGATAAAGCCGTTGAGCGTGGCATAATTACCCGGGTCATTTTGGGCGCGCTTATCGTTATTGTCGACAATTGCTTTGAGGTTACAATCCGACTTGGTCAGCCCGTCGTACCACGGCTTGAGCGTCAAGATGTTGCCGCCACAAGCTGCGCTGGCCGGTGTTGCCTGAACCACCGACAGCATCAACGACCCCGCGATCATCAGCCCCAGCGCGATCACAATGTGCTTCATCAGAACACCCCTCCCGGGATCAGGAAATTGGTGATAGCCACAAAAAACGCGAATATGATGAGGCCGATAGCAGTGTTGACCCAAAGCTCTTTGGCCTTTTTAATATTGTCTGGACTGCCGCCAGACGCAGAGTAGAGAATACCGCCGTATATCACCGTACCGACCGCCAAGATGCCGATACCAGCAGTCATGATCTGGATAACCATTTTGATGATACCGAGAATAGCAGCATCGCCAGTCGCCCCGCCGCAGTTAATGATCGAGGTTTTTGCGCCGCCGCATTCAGTATCAGCGAACGCAGGTATACCAGACAGCACGACGCCGCAGATAATGGTTGCGAGAAAGATAGCGGTGATAAAAATATTTCTTTTTGTCATAACGGATCTCTTACCCTAAATTGTAAAATAGTGGCAGGAAAAATGCAAACGATTTCTTGAAAAAGCCATAAAAGTTTGCTATCATACGGAAAGTTATGCGCCCGTAGTGAAGTTGGCCTATCACGCCTCCCTGTCACGGAGGAGATCGCCGGTTCGAATCCGGTCGGGCGCGCCAGAATGAGATTTTTGTTATTCAACAACCCATTTTTCTAAAATATAAGGGTTGTTTTATTTACTTTGTTGCCGTGGGGTATTGCTAAATATACAGAATGTGTTACAATGATGTTATTCAGAGTTTATTATCTACTCTGAGGTGGGTTAAAACTACTCTATGACTGGCCACAGGCCAGAGAAAGGACTCCAAGCGTTATGGCAAGACACAACCATGACCCAAGTAGTTCATTAAATGACGAGCCGTCTCTTCTTGAGAGGGCTAAGGATAAGTTTAAGGTCTGGGGAGCCGGTGTTGCTCTCGGCGCTACAGTTGTAATGGGCCTTGCAGGCTGTGGTAGGGGCGATCGTATAGCAGTACCGGAGCAAAGCTCATCGTCAAGCGCTTCACTAGACCCATCAGAGTCGCCATCCGCCTCACCGTCACCGTCTGAGACTACTGATCCAGAAGCGGCAGCACGAATGCGGGCCAGAGAAGAATACGACGAACAAGTAAAAAAAATTGACAAAATACCGTACGACGAATTCATTAAGCTACCGCCAGAGGAGAGGAACAAGATTCTCCAAGCAGAAATCAACTACTTGGAGAAGTCTGGCCGTACAGAAGATAAGACGGATCCCATACTCTACCCGAAAGATAGTCTACCCTTTGGTGACTACTATAAGAAGTCACCTGCGGACCGAGATCCAAAAAAGATGCTCACCGATCCGTTTCTTGCTGTCCAAGCTGCTCTCTACGGGAGGTTCACTTACACGAATAGTGACGTAGAGCGAAACTACGAGGAGTATGCTAAAAAGTTAGCATCAGAAGCCTTTTTGAATCCCCAAATGGACATGGATACACTGCTTGAGGAGATGCGGGCCGGCAAAGTCTCGGATGAAGAGTATTTCGCTAAACGTAAAGTAATGGAGCTCATTCATAAAAGAGCAGAGCAGATTAGGTCTAACTCCGGTAGTTCCGAAGACGATGTCGAGCTCTGGAAAATAAAAGACATTGAAGTCTTTCCTGTCAGCCAGTCGGACGTGGTGGTTGACCCCAAAACGGGCAAGTCACTCGAAACGTATACCACGCACTTCTACTCCTACGACGGGAATAAAAGAGGCTCTACACCAGATGGCCAATTCTACAAAATTGCTTCGGATCCAACAGTGAACAGGTGGAAGATTGCAGGATCTTCACACTCAGGCCCTATTCTTTCTAAATAGCGTCAATGACGCATCTGACAAAAGAAGAGCTAGTTTTTAGCTCTTCTTTTGAATTACTAGCAATAGCGTGGTAATATATTCTCATAATGCTTACGCAAAAAAAGACCCCGCATCAACGTATTCGCATTACCTTGGTTGGGCTGGCCGCACTATTAGTCGTTCCGGTGCTCATGACGTTTTTTGCGCTGTCGCCGACCGCTAACGCGGCTCGGGCGCGCCTTGATCATTCTCCATATCTCGCTCAAGTCAAACAGCTCCTACTCGCACGCGCCATGCATGGTTGTATCGTTGGCGGTGCCGGGTTTGACGGAAATCTTACCTCCGCAAAGGTTGCGAGTGGCGACTGGGGTGGTGCCATTACTACCACTGTCGGTCCGATTCTTGACGGTGATGATGACGGACTATTTGATTGCAAGCAAGTGGTATCTGCTGCGCGAAACGCATTCGGCTACGGTTCTTTTACTGATATGTTCTGTGCGCTAAAAGGTGAATGGCGAGATAACGCCAACCTTGACTGTACCAGCAATATTACCAAGGGCGAGTACAGCGGCGATAAGTGGAATATACCGAGAGACAGAGGAGTATATGCGATCCAAGTCCTTGAAAAAAAGGCCGGCAAAAGCCTGAAATTCGACTCAGCATTAGTCAACTACTCTATGGCAATGGCGGCGCTCTTGTCGGGCCAAAAGATTGGCTGTAAAGCCGAATGGCGAGGATACGATAGCGGAGATGACGCCGCAAGTAATGACATAAAGGCCGATCAGCGTAACAAAAAAATAGCCGTTGCCCTAGCTGATGGTACGGTAGCTTATGGATACTATTATATACCCGACGCAAATAAAAGTGTCCCCCTATTTAGCGGGGCGGGAGCGCCTTATACCGCTCCTGGCGGCATAGACACAAAAATGTCATGTGGGCGAATCGCGCAATGGGCATCAGACAATGCTGAAGCAGCCGCAAAGTCAGCAAAAACCGAAGCCGCTGATAACACTCGTAAGGCCATCTATGACGCCCTCCTGAAAAAATGTATCGAGAAAAACGGCGGAGGCGCCGGAGGGCCGGCGGAGCAAATATGTAGACAACAAGTTGACAGCTGGATGAACGCCTGTAAGGATAAAATGCCATCAAGTGGCGCTGTGGCGAGTTCTAAGGAGTATGTCAGATGTATTGCTGAGCAATCAAAGTATGACGAAAAAGAAATCAGCGGTGCCCTCTCTGGTATCTCCGCCGACACCCCCTCTGGCCAGAGCGGGGGCGACGAGAAAAAGCCAGAGTGTGCCGTCAAAGACCTCGGTTGGCTCATCTGTCCGGTTATTAATTTCTTGGCTGATATTTCAGACGCAGCTTTCGCCATGATCGCCGACAACTTCCTAAAGATTGAGCCGGGCCTTGCCTCTGGGAGTGAAGTACAGGCAGCCTGGGGAATTATGCGTAACATTGCCAATGGTGCGTTCATCATTATGTTCTTAGCGATCATTATCTCTCAGCTCACCGGCTTTGGCATCTCAAACTACGGCATCAAAAAGATGCTGCCACGGCTCATCATCGCCGCAATCCTGGTGAATGTATCAATTTACATCTGTCAAATTGCCGTTGACCTGTCTAACATCCTCGGCTATGGCCTGCGTGCTGGCATCGGCGGCATTGGCGACGAGATTACCCGAGCAAATGAGATCTTTCAATCAGGTCAGGGGCGTGGTACATGGGGGGGCTTTGCGCTAACCGTCCTCGCCGCAGGCACGGCCGGGATCCTCGCCCTCGCGGTTTTGATTGGAGCGCTTGTTTCTGGGCTGGTTGTTATGGCGACCATTGCTGTACTACTCATCGCCCGTAAAGCACTCATCGTCATTCTCATTGTTATCTCACCGCTGGCTTTCGTTGCCTTTCTGCTACCAAATACCGAAAAATTCTTTAGTAAATGGCGCTCGATCTTTGTGGGGCTACTCATGGTCTTTCCGACAATCGGCCTGCTGTTCGGCGGTGGCATACTAGCGGGGGCCATCGTTAAGGCCGGGGGTGGAAACGACATGATCATGCAGATTGTTGGCGAGCTGATCAAAGTCCTGCCGCTCATCGCCGTGTGGAGTGTCCTTAAGAAAGCCATCGACGTCGCCGGGTCAATCAGCCAGCACATCAACAACGCCGGTGGTCGCCTCGGTGGCGGCGCCAAAAACTGGGCAAAGGATAGGTATGCCAATTCACGACTTGGTCAGATGCAAGACTTTCGCAAGAAGCAAGTAGCACGCCGCAAACAGCTCATGCGAGCCGGGGCCTGGAAGGGTAGCGGACTTATGGATCACATATGGAGAAATCGAATGTCTGGGCTTAATGAGAAATTCAACAGGAGCAGGTTGGCAAATAATAAATTCCTCGGAGCGGGCAAAGACGTAAATTACGGCATCCGGAGTGCAGCCGCGGGTCAAGATGCCGTGGACAAAGAAGAGCTCGAGGCAGCAGAAGATCTACTTGCCTACCAATTCAATGGTGATGCGGCCGCTGCACTGAGAAACGCCGGGGACAATGAGATACTTAAACATGTTGCCTTTAAGAAATTAGAGTCAACTGGTAAGCACGGCGCCGAACAAATGTACGAGTATCTCCAGGGTGGTGGAACTATCAGCAACCGCCGCATGGCAGAAACCCTTACCAGAATGAAGGATGACCATGCCGGCCTGTTTGAAATGGGTAGAACGGCCATCGACCAGATGGAGCAGGACGGAGCAACCTCAGTCAGCTTTAGTCAGCAACAAATGGCCGAGTTGACCGCCAAGGGAGTTAATGGGTTAAGCGATGAAAAACTGGCGCGACAGGCATCCAGTGCAATTAAGGTTGCTGGTGAAACTGAATTCACCAAAGGTGGCCAGAAAATGGTCGGTGTTTCCGCCGACAGGGCAGCCTCAGTGCTTGACAATAAGCGCATCAACACCTCGATATCAGGCAGCGCCCGTAGGGAGCTCGAGAGTATACGAAACAACAGCGTAGGAACCGAAGAAATCAGAATACCCCACGACACTGCATCGTCAAACAATATTACCGAAGCAATTCCGTCAGATACCCCGATGGGGCGGACATTCGTCGCCGGAACAGGGAGGGGGCCAGCTCCACCGCAATCCCCGCCTTCAGCACCGCCAAATAATCAAAATAATCGCAACAACAATCCACCTGCCGCTAGCTAAACCTATTGACTTTTCTCTATAAAAATGCTACCATTACCAGTAATGGAGTGGTTACGTTCACAAAAGCGATCGTCGATGCGATGGTTGCAATGGTTTATATTGCTGGCAGTGGGCCTCCTAGTCAGTATTTTTTTGAGTACGGTCGTAACCTCGGGCCAGGCGCTGGCGGCGGACGCGAAGTGGGATAGTAGCAAAATATCCTACGACAACGAGACATTTGAGCGGGTTTCCGACGTCGACAAACTAAAGGCCCTCAACTTAGGGTCTGACCAAGTGGTCTACATGTCAAAGAAAACTGTAGCCAATAATCAAGACGTCCGCGTAATTCACTTTCCGTCAACAGGCGATCTCGGATCAATGACCTCAGTGTCCCTAACAACATTCACGTACACTTCGCCAAACACTTACACAAAGAAAGAATCGACCACATTATCAATTGACCCACCGAGCCAAAACTCTGCGTCTTCGTGTGAAGTTGCTGGCGGTATCGGCTGGATCCTTTGTCCTGTTTCGGCGTGGTTGGCTAGCTCCATCGACTGGATGTTTGGGGTGCTTAAAAGCTTCCTCGTGGTACCGCCGCTTCAGACGGGTAATCAGACCAGTGGCATCTTTCTAGCCTGGAATATCGTTCGCAATATCGCCAACAGCATTTTTATCATCATGTTCATAGTCATTATTTACTCACAAGTTACTTCTATGGGCATCTCCAATTATGGCATCAAAAAGATGTTGCCTCGCTTAATTGTCGCGGCGGTACTAGTCAATTTGTCGTTCCACGTCTGCGCCATACTCCTCGACCTGTCAAACATCGCCGGAAGTGCACTCCAAGACATGTTCATGAATATTCGTAACACAGTCGCCACCCTGGGCGGATCTGCACCAGCATCTGAACCAATGACCTGGCAAGAGGTCACCTTCCAGATTTTGGGAGGCGCTGCCGGCGGTGCGGCGTTGGCTGCCGGAATCGTCATGCGAGCCGAGCTACTTCCTTTTATTGTGCCGCTTTTGTGCGGCATTGGACTCGTTATTCTTCTCGTTGTTATCATTATGGCCGCCCGTCAGGCGTTAATTGTTATTTTGATTATCATTTCACCGCTGGCTTTTGTGGCTTACTTGCTACCAGGCACAGAAAAGTGGTTTGATAAGTGGAAGGATATCTTCTTGACGATGCTGATATTCTTCCCGGGGTTTGCGGCAGCCTTCGGTGGGGCACAGCTGGCGGGCTCAGTCATTATGCAAAACGCCGCGGGACCGAACGGGGCAGTGATGTATATCCTCGGTATGGCAGTCCAGATCGCGCCACTCGCCCTGACGCCGTTAATGATCAAGTTGGGTGGCGGACTCCTTGGCAAATTCACCGGCCTCGTCAATGACCGCAGCAAGGGATTATTCGACCGATCTAAGAACTGGGCAAAAGAGCAGAGCGAGATTACTAAACGCAAAAAATTCAACAAACATCCAGACAGCAAATTTACCCCAACGGCATGGCGACGCAGACTGGCACAGTCATCGCAAAATCGTAAGGATAGGCTGGAGGAGCTGCGTAACCAGTCAAACGTGCAGCGCACTGAAACCGCCAGCTACAGAAAGCTTGACCAGTTTAGGCGCTCTGTCGGTGAAGATAAGAAGATCGCCGAAGGAAAGTTGCAGTCAGCATGGAACACTCATCAACGCACCAACCAAGCGGCCATTATTCAGGACTTCCAGGCACGATCCATTGGTCAGATGGTTGATGCCGAGAAGCAGATGCTCGACAATCGCTTTGCAGCGCTTCAGACTGGGTATGGCGAGCTGCCAGAAAATGTTGTCGATAATACTGTCGTCGAAGAGGCTATCCAGAGAGCTCGTGATTCACATCAGACTCTAGCGGTTCAAGGTTTGCGCAAGAGTGGTATCGATCGCGTCCTCAACGATCAGTTCGCTCGTGCCATGCGTGATGACAGTACCGGCGCAGAGCTTCGATCGGCTGCTGGTGGTATCGAGGACGCTTACTACGCATCAATTCCAGGTATGAGTAATGACCTTGGGTCGCGGCGCGCCGCTGCCGCTGCCGCTCAAACGGTGAGTGCTGCCTATGAAGAATCGGTCAAGAACGCCACCGCTATCCTTAACGGCAGCAATGTGAGCGATGCCGATACCGTGAAGCTCATCGGTGGCAACGCTGTCGGCAATATACCAGCAACCGACGATATCAGGAATGCAGCTGGTCGCAAGATCGCAAGCAGTCGTGGTGCTAAACCACTACTCGATATGCTCAGCAACGTGCAGATGAACAACCTAACAGACGACCTCGCTCAGGAGCTTGGTGTTGCGCTGAAAAACAATAGTGCACGACCATGGTGGCTAGGTGGATCAGAGTGTGTTGATATACAGGCCAATGCTATCAAGGATACCGGTGACGCCTTCAAGGTGCGCAATATGATAAAGGCTTTTGAGAAGGGTAAGTTGAGTGCCGACAAAGCCCTGGCAAGTGACGCGGTGTTCCTTGAGGATACGCTTGATATGATGCAAAAGTACAATATTGCTGCACAGTTAACCCCTGAGGCAAAGAAAAAGCTTAACAAGAGTATCACCACTATTCTCACACATCGAAACTACGCTGGGCGATATAGCGGCGAGCAAGAAGACGCCCTCAAAGGCATTCAAAATCTGCTATAATAATACCTAATGGCCGTCTACAAAGTTCCCCAAGATGTGGAAGCTGAAGACAAGCTGCTCGGGCCGTTTAGTTTCAAGCAGTTTATTTTCTTGATCGTCGCGATCGGCATGATTGCGCTGGCATGGGGACTGTTCTCGGTGCTGCCGCCACTGGCGATTATCCCGGTGCCGGTTGCGCTGTTTTTCGGGGCGTTAGCCTTGCCACTGCGCAAGGATCAGCCGATGGAGGTGTACCTCGCAGCGGTTATTTCGTTCATCCTCAAACCCAAACAACGACTGTGGCGAGCCGATGGCATTGAGCGAATGGTCGAGGTGATCGCCCCGCGAGTTGAGGAAAAGCAATACGGCAAGGGGTATGACCAGGCCGAGGTCAATCGCCGGCTGTCGTATCTGGCGACGCTGGTGGACACGCACGGTTGGTCAGTGCGCGGCGTCGATAATCCAAACAGCTCGGTGATGAATAGCTCGATGCAGGCGGATTGGTACAACGAGGCCCAGACCGCCCAAGACCCGCTTGATCCAAGCAGCAAAACAGCCCGCGCCTTTGAAACACTCATTGAGCGGGCCGACGAAAAGCGTCATGATGACATTGTCCAGCAAATGCAGCGAGCCCAAACCACCCCGACTACCCAAGACGACCAAGCCCTCTCGCCGCAACCCTCGACCTTCGACCCCTATCCAACTATGCAGCAGTCCATCATCACGCCCATCAGCGAGCAGACGACCGCGACGGCCCACGCCGACCAGACGCCCCCTAGCACAGCACCCGTCTCGCCTGCTATAATGGACTTAGCGCGTAATCACAGCGACCTATCGGTCGCCTCGCTCCAACGAGAGGCCGGTCGCATCCAAAAAGAACATGATAAGGAAGTCGTGATTTCGCTTCACTAGGTGGGATGTCTATGCAACCAGATCAGCAACAGCAACCATATCACTATCCATCAGATGCAGCTGCTGCATCACAGTTTGGTACAGCGTCAAATCCGCCGACCATGCCGGGGGTCATTGCCTCTGGGCCTGACCCAGTCTCCGCAGAACCAACCTCACCGTACGCTCAGTTTCCTGATCAATTCAGCCCGCTGCCACCATCGCAATCGCAAACACAAGCACCAACCCAGCCGACGCCAAGCACGCAACCCGCGGCACAACCAACCCCCAACTTGCCGCCCGCACCCGAGTCCAACCAGCCACAACCAGCCCTGCAACAGCCCGCCAAGCAGCCGGCCAGTCAGGCAAAACCTCAACAAAAAGGCCCAACCAGCACCCAGAATACGCTGCTATTTTCTGAGATGCGCGAGAACATGATTATCATGAATGACGGCAGCTTTCGGGCGGTTGTCCAATGTCAGTCGATCAACTTCGATCTGATGAGTGGCCGCGAGCGCGAGGGAATTGAATTTAGCTACCAAAACTTTCTTAACTCGTTATATTTTCCGGTTCAAGTGCTCATTCGCTCACGGCGCGTTGACATCGGGCCGTATATTGACCGCCTGATTGACATTCGCCGCAACCAAGACAATATGCTCCTGAACGTGCTGATGGATGACTACATCAACTTCATCGATGTCCTCGCCCAAGAAGCCAATATTATGGACAAGGATTTTTATATCGTTGTGCCGTATTATCAGAGCGGCGACATGCAAGTTATCAAACAGCAGGCCAAGGGTCTGTTCGATAGCTTTTTCGGCGGCAAGAAAGACAATGCCGTCACCAAGATCGAGCAAACCGCCTACGAAAAGGCCAAGGATGAAATTAAGAACCGAGTTGACTCGGTAATGAGCGGACTGTTTCAGATGGGCGTGAAGAGTTCGCAGCTTAACACCAAACAGCTGGGCGAATTATTCTATAGTTCATACAACCCTGACGTGGCACCACAACAACCATTGAGCGTCGGCGCCGATGAACTAGCAACGACCTATGTTCGCAAGGGGCAGGGCGAATCGCCACATGGATATGGAGGAGCACGACATGGCTAGGAAAAAGAAGCTAGACGCCATTGATATCGCCGCCCAACAGCGGGCTCGCGAGCAGGCCGAGGTTGAGCAAGCATTTCTCACCGGCGTGAGAACCTTGCGCGATTTTATTGCCCCAAGCAGCCTCGAGCTCAAGTCCGACCACTTCCGCCTCGGCTCAAAGTACGGCCGCACCATGTACGTCTACGGGTATCCGCGCGAGCTATACACCGGTTGGCTCAGCTCGGTGATCAATATCGACGAGGTACTGGATATCAGTATGTTCATTTACCCGGTTGATACCCAGGTGGTGCTCAACAACCTGCGCAAGAAAGTGACTCAGCTCGAGGCCAGCCTTAGCATCAATTCCGAGAAGGGCAAGGTGCGCGACCCAGCAATGGAAGCCGCCCTGCAGGACGCCGAGGAGCTGCGCAATCAGCTACAGATCGGCTCGGAAAAGTTCTTCCGCTTTGGCCTTTACATCACGATTTATGCCGACAGCATTGATGAACTCAACTTTATCCAGCACAAGATCGAGACAATTTTTGGCCAGCAGCTGGTGTTTTCTAAGGTTGCCTCAGCTCAACAGGAGCAGGGCCTCAACAGCACTATTCCGCAGTTGACCGACCAGCTTCAAGTTCGCCGCAACATGAATACCGGCGCCATTTCTACCAGCTTTCCGTTTACCTCGGCCGATCTAACTGACGGCAAGGGTGTGTTATATGGTATTAATATGCATAATAACGGCTTGGTGATTTTTGACCGCTTTTCCCTCGAGAATGCCAACATGGTAGTGTTCGCTAAATCTGGTGCCGGTAAGTCGTTCACCGTCAAGCTGGAGGCGCTGCGCAGCATGATGCTTGGTTCAGACATCGTGATCATCGACCCAGAAAACGAATACCAGAAGCTGTCCGACGCCGTTGGCGGTAGCTACATTCGACTCAGCCTCAACAGCGACACCCGCATCAATCCGTTTGATCTACCGCGAGTGATTGATACCGATGAGGCAGACGATGCACTGAGGGCGAATTTAGTGACGCTGCATGGCTTGCTGCGGCAGATGCTGGGTGGTTCGCAGACGACAGCGGGCGGACAGATTATCGCCGGACTGACGGCCGCCGAGGAGGCGGATATTGACCAGGCGCTGATCGACACCTACGCTCGCGTCGGCATCACCGCCGACCCATTGACACACCACTCAACACCGCCGACCATTGCCGATCTCTACGATACATTGCTTCATATGGGTGGCACCGGGCCAAGCCTCGCCCAACGGCTCCGCAAGTTTACCTCGGGTACTTTCGCTGGTATCTTTAGTCAGCAATCAAACATCGATATCAATAACACCATGGTGGTCTTTAATATCCGCGACCTCGAGGACGAGCTACGGCCGATCGCCATGTATATTGTGCTCAATCACATTTGGAATATTACACGCACCGACCAAAAACGACGCATGCTGATCGTCGATGAGGCATGGCAGCTGATGCGCTACGACGACTCGGCCAACTTCTTGTTTTCTCTCGCCAAGCGCGCCCGCAAATATCAGCTCGGTCTCACGACCATCACCCAGGACGTCGAGGACTTTATGGGTAGCAAGATGGGTCGGGCCATCGTCGCTAACTCATCGATGCAGCTGCTGCTCAAGCAGTCAACCAGCGCCGTTGACGTCCTCTCCAGCGTCTTCAAACTAACTGAGGAGGAGCAAAAACGCCTCGCCAATTTCCCGGTGGGGCAGGGGTTATTCTTTGCTGGACAAAACCACGTTCACATTCAGATCCAGGCTAGCGACACCGAATACGAACTCATCAACACCTCGCCGATCTCTCGACATCAACTACCATCAGAAACGCCGCTCGGCGGGTACGGGGCAGTGTAGTATAATTGGAGGCATATGGCAACAGCAACAAAACCGCCGCGATTTGACACCACGACCGACTCCGATGCTGATGGGCGAGCAAATCCGTTTGAGTTACATGATGATTCATCGGAGCGACTGAGTGCTGGTGAGCAAGCAGAGCTTGACCAGATAGAAGCGGGTCTAAGGGACGATGGTTTTGACCTCGACAATAGTCAGTTTGATAAGCAAAAAAAACAAGAAACTAGCACCAACGCCGCTCAAACGCTAGCCAATCTGGAGAATGAGTTTAACTATCCTGACGCTCAGGCTCAACAAGAAAACAAAGCATCTTCTAGAAGCAGAAACTTCATGAAAAAGCTTAAAAAAAATAAGGGTGCCTCCATTGCTGTCGTCCTCATTCTCGGAGCATTTGGTATAGCCGCACCGTTTACCGTTAACTTATTTAAGCTCAGCTCTCTGATAGAACCGATCATTGGTAAAGTATCCAAGGTCCCCGAGCACGCCGTGGAGCAACGGTTTGAGTATATCGTCACGCGCTGGTTGTCCATGAGAATTATGAAAGAAGCATATCCAGGCGACAAAAACCTGGTCTTTTGCGCTGGCGGTGGCTTGTTGTGTCACCTCGGATCGACTAAATACTCTGACTGGTTCACCAAGCAACTAGACGCAAAATTTGAGAAAGAGGGTAGAAAAATCAAAACAACCCTTAACGCAACTGGTAAATCGAGCTTAGGAGGCAAGGCTACCAGTTTCACGGTGTCGCTAGAAAATATCGGTAAGGATGTAGGCTCTCTCACGCGCAACGTATCAAAAGAACTAAGTGGACACAAAGAAGCCAGGCGCTTTGTTAATAATATGGTCAAGCAGGCCCATGGTAAAAATTATGTCCTCCGCTATATATCAAAAAAAATTCTCATGCGTAAATATGGCATTAAGCGCTTCAATATTATCCCTGACAAAACAGCCAAGAACCTGACGGAAGTCTCCGCAAAGATTAAGGCGTCAATCATCAAGGGGCTTGTTGGTAGAGTGTCCACGAGGATGACTGCCTACATCGGCTGCCTCCAGGGAGCAAATGTCGCAACTTGTAAGCAGCTGCTCGATAAGCTAGACTTTGATATTGATAAACGAATAAAAGAGGCCGAGGATGCGGTCAACTCATCGAAGGAGGGATCTGAAGAGCGCAAGCGAGCCGAGGCACAACTCAAAAAGGCTCAAGGCAGCAAGGCATCGCTTGAATCAGCAAAAAGTGTTATTAACGGCGAAGTAGATGGTTCACTCGGAAAGGTTATCTCGAAAGAGCTCATTAAGAAGGTGCTGGGACCAATTGCTGTTGTTGGTTGGATTGATATGGCGTTTAGGGCGGTTGGTGCAATTGACGGACGGGTGCTTGAGGCTATATTCCATGATGCTATGACACAGGCGGTTACAGCATTTGCCTTTAATGAAGACTCCAGTCCAATGGTTGCCGCCGATCAGATCAAGGACGGTAGTGCAGACATGAATACTCTCGCCGTTGCAAGTAAAATGTTTGACGGAGCAGAAAGGTCACCACTATTCCAGCTATTCCAGCTTCCTTCGACAGAGGCAGCTTCGCCAATCCTTGCCAGTCTGTCGAAAGGTATTACGAGAAAGTGCACAAATGAAGCCGGAGAGGAGGTAGACACCAAGCTGCCACCGGGCGAGTCAATTTGTCCTGAGAATAAAATGGTTCGTGATTTTACAACGATAAAAAATAATTCTTGGTGGAGGGGATTGGCGTCAGTTGCCGGTTTTTGGAACAGTTCCATCGGGCAGGCTTTTAAGGCGCTGGACGACATCACCTCAACAATAACCGGCCCTCTTTGGGATCTTGTCAAACACCTTCCGGGCGTTAGTTTTGGTGTAGAAAAACTACAGCAACTCGTCCAGTGGATGATTGGTCAAATAATCCCCCTTCCGTCGCTTGGAGTTGGAGCATCAGGTGTATCAAACTATGAGGCACTTGCTGCCGCTCTACACTCAACCAGCAACGAGTCTATGGCGCACGGACAAAACAAAGACAATCCGTCCGGCAAAACCGATGGTGCTGGCGGCGCTGCCCTATCCGACCAACAGTTGGCGTCAATTGTTCAGCACAAGAACCGCCAAGAAAAAGAGGAATTCGACGCACAGCCAATGCTCGCAAAACTATTCAACCCATCTTTGCAGGGTTCTATAGCTAATCAGCTCCTGGCAAAAATACCAACCAATGGCTCGTCAGCACTACGATTCCTCCTCAACACCCCTTCGACTATAGTTAATAGCACCACAAAAAAAGCAAAGGCCGGCACGGCAGACATACACACCCTCAAGGCGTTCGGTATTCCAAACTACGGTTACGCCGACAGCTCAACCTTCAGTGCCGACCCGGGCACTTATACCCAAGAATACTGCACCGCTAGCGCCAAGGCCAGGGAAGACAGTCTCAGCCTCGAAGATGGTGAGCTACTCCACACCTACAAAAAAACCGACCCATGTGCACTTGAAAAAGTTGTCGGCGGACTACTAGCAACGGCAGCCGACGACAAGGAAAGTAATCTCTACATAGAAGAGGCCGGCAACAAAAAAGACGAGCAATCATCGGGACAGTCTGGATCTAATGACAGTGGAAATCTCAGCGGTGCACCAAGCCGTGATGGTTGGGTGTGGCCGATGAATCAGAAAGTTGACCCAGGACCGTGCTGGGGTCGCAACGTCGGATCACTGGGCGTGCACGCAGGAATGGATATGAACTCTACTGTAGTGCAAAACGTTTATGCTGCACACGACGGTGAAGTCGTTTGGGCAAAAAACTATGGAGCAGGGGGTAATGCCGTGCGCATAAAAACCCCTGAGGGTATCTACTACACCTATCAGCACTTAACGAGTTACAGTGTGTCTGCTGGTCAATCCGTTAAAGCGGGTCAGGTGGTTGGGGTTGGTGGTCTAACCGGTAGACTTAGTGTCGCAGGTTCAACAAAAGTTCATCTACACATGGTGGTGTCGCGTTCCGACGACCACCCATCATATGGATCGCTTAAAAATTCCTTCAACCCGATGGACGTATTACCGAAAGAAGCGCCAAATAATTATAAGTGTTACTAGAGGCAGCCTATGAAGAACTATCGCAAAACCACCCTCAGACAACACCTATATCAGCTTGGTATCCTTTTGAGCGTAGCCTGTCTCGTCATAACGAGCTCAGCGTCACCGGTGTCGGCGCTTGACGAAAAATCTTACCTGAGTAATTCCATATATTTTCTGAGCAAAAAAGACGAACAGTGTACCCCAGGACAGTCCAATAGTCAGGGTTACACAACCATCGGCGAAGAGGTAGAGGTGGGTGTTTCTATTTATGGCGGCACGTGGGATGGCAAAAACCTCAAGCGCAACCCTGGAGATGATAATGGTAATTCGCTAACCGGAAAGCTTAATGGTCGTACGACATTTGCTGAACTAAGCAACGCAAAAAGCCTGGACTTTAAGGCGCTCACCGACGCCCTTAAGGCTCCTGAAAATATGCGCACCCCGGCTAATCACGCCTGGAAGGGCGGGCTCAAGCCAAAGGCTAAGCTAAAAATAACCTATAACGGCAAGACTATTGTTATGGAAAAGGGTGACGTCGGTACTGGAGGTGGCAATGTTGAGGGTAAGGTGCGTGCCGTTGACCTGTGGTATGAAACAGCAAAATTACTCGACTTTAGGGTTGGTACGGGAGTTGCCAAGGTACAGCTAGTTAGCGACGATACGCCAGTGACCCCCCTCGACGGACAGCCAGTAACAACCTCGCAAAACACAAATATTCCGATGTCTGTTCCTGACGGGTCGAGCACTGGTGAGCGTGTATTTAAGTTTTTACTCAACAAAGGGCTGTCACGCAATCAAGCGCTCGGTATCGTCGCCAACCTTATGCAAGAGTCTGGTGGAGGAACACTTGATCTAAAACCGGATCTACAAAACCACATCGGTGCATACGGCATTGCCCAATGGCTCGGAAATAGACGCACGGGCCTTCAAGAATTCGCCAAAAAGAACGGGATGACCGAGAAAGATTTTGTGGCGCAGGTTAATTATTTATGGGACGAGCTCAACGACAGCAAAAAACCCTATAAAAGCACCGTTCTTGACCCCATCAAGGCTAGTACCACTCTCGTTGAGGCTGTTACGATTTTTCTAGAAAAATTTGAGGTTCCGTGCCTACCAGGTCGTTGCGCAACAGAGATAGCCAAGCGCATGGCTCACGCGGCAGTTGCCGAGTCAAAATTAGCCGGCGTTAATGGGAGTGGTGGCTCAACCGAGGAAAAGTGTGAAGATGATAGTGCAAGTGGCGCAGTAAGCTCTAGCGGGTACGCCCTGCCGATTATTGGTCACGACAAGAATCCGAAGCACCTCAACTGTACACCACGCATGTCGTCAAACCCTTGTCATCACGACGGGACGCCAGCCTTTGACCTCATCGCAAAACCGGGTACAAAGGTTGTTGCCATCACTGATGGCGTTATAGACTCAACAAAGCCCTATACAATAGGGGCCGCCGCCTCAGACCCTAAGTGTAAATCAATTCAGTTCAAGGGGGATGATGGCTGGTATTATTGGTACGGACATACCACCATAGACGCTCCAAAAGGCACCCGCTTTAAGGCAGGGCAGGTTATGGGGGTAGTCGGTAGTGTAGCATGCGGAATGGGCGGAGCGTCACACCTGCATATCGACAGAGGCTCTCCAAAAGGAAGAACAGCCGGAGAAAAGAATCACCGAGACGATGGATTTGTCTCATTAATGCAAAAACTGCTTAAGGAGGCAGGGGACAAGGGTAGTAGTCCAAATCCAGCACTATGATATCATTCATGAGAAATTTATCACCCACAGTAAAAATAGTTCTTATTTTTATATTTTTTGCGACGGCGACAGCGACCCTATCCCTATCTATTCAGAGATTACTCGGCGACCATGGCGCTAACGATCCGCACGAAGACTCCACTGTTCACGATAGTACATTAAAAATTACCAACTCTGACGACCCCTTTCAAAAAGCCAACATCTCGACAATAAAAGGCCGAATTCTCAACGCTATATACAAACGCCATTACGATGAAACCGGAAAAATCGAGCGACGAGCAAAAATTGATGGCAGCATCCATAGAAGCAACAAAAACTATAACTTTAAGATAGTATTCCAGCCTAGTAATCTACACTACACTGTCAAACTGACAGTGATAAACCTTGAGCAGTTCAATTACACTATTGATATACAGAAAGGGTAAATAATACGTGATTGTCTTTAAAAAACTCACCGTAGACGGCATTATGAACATAGCCATACTCGTTCTATGTGCTGCGTCACTAATCGGTATTATTATGCTTGTGTTTTCATATTTTCACACAACGCCAACCAACCTAACCAGCCCGATAGTAAAAAACGCCATACGCATGGATAATGTTATCCGTGACGGACGAATTCGCTATTACAACGGTAATACATTTGCCGAAATATCGCCATCATCGTTGCAGGTACAAAAAATCGTTAATTTTGATATGCTTCTTGGTGTTTCATCGATCACATGGCTTAGGAGCGGGGCAATCATAACGTTTGCAAATCTACCGTCAAACCCCTCAATCCGCCAAGATATGGATGCTGCGCTCAATAAGGTGCGTCGTGAAAACCCTGAGGTAAATATCGTTGAGAGTAACGCCTATTGGTATCTCGACTTCAAGAGTAGTAAAATCTCCCTCCTTACATATAGTGAGAAAACCAATCCACTCCATTACGATAAAAATACTGGACAAATATTTTTTTATGACCTACCGATACCAAATGCCACCGTATTTGGGACTATCAATCAAGATGGAAACATTCGCCGTGCAATATATACAACTGACAGCAGCCAAGAAAAAGTAATATACGAAAACGGCGACTTACTGTATTTCTTGTCAAGTCTTGAAAGCAGCAAACTCACGCTGAAGTCATACAACAAAAAGACCAAAGCGGTTACCGAACTCGTGCGAGATGTCTTTGACTCTGATACCGACCTCGCCTATGCCCAAGTGGCCATGGGTGACGGCAAGCTGTTCTATACGGATGGTGACGGACGGCACAATTTTATAAAGGCTATTGATGTCAACTCTAAAAATAAGTCCGTTATTCTCAAGGAGTCATATGCGTCACACTTCTATTTTGGTGCAAATTCTATGGTTGACGTTATCGAGAACGGAAAGATGTCGGCGACGATTTATAAATATGATATGAAACTTCAAAAAGAAGCCGCCCCACGACGCCTTGTCTCTAGTAATGCCGTCCTCGGCGAGAATGTTATTTACAATAACGATGTTCTGTATATAAAAGACGGACCCAATATCTATGACATACTTCAAGCGAGAAAAAGAGACTTTTCAGCTGAGCAATTTGAAAAATCCTTCCGTAGTGACAATGCTTATCTCGATCGTGATATTTTCAACCAAAAACTCATTGATAATAGCTATAGCTTATTTATAGCAAAGGGCTCCCTAAAGGATGAATATCAAAAGGTGAAAAAACACCTCGAGTCAAAGGGGCAAAATATTCTTGACTTTACCATAGAGCCGAGGCTTGGCAGCCAATCAACATTCGACCTCTAGCGCTTCAACGGCATAACAATATGCATACAATCTGGCGTAGGGGTCTGCTCGCGGATGACGCATGGCGACAGTTTGCCGTTAAACGAGAAGGTAACGGTTTCGCCATCGGTGACACCGAGTGACTCAATCAGGTAGCGAGAATTGAGCGTAATTTCGCCGTCGCTTGACACCTCGGCGCTGGCCTCAGAGGTATTCTCACCAAGCTCCGAAGCGATTGAATGGATCGATAATAGCGCCTGCTCGTGACTAGCCGTGAGAGTGATACCACCACCCGATTCGCGCGCAAAGAGACTGGCAACCTTGGTGATGCGCAGGAAATCAGCCTTCTTGATCGCCACATCGGTCTCGGCGAGCTTAGGGATCAATTGACGATAGTCGGGAAATTTACCGTCGATCAGCCGACTCACAATTTCTAAGTGATCCGTCCGAAACCCGACCTGCGTTTCATCAAAAAACAAACTTACGTCACTTGTTTCGGTATCGAGGCTCCGCAGCACTTCCTGT
Organism: Candidatus Saccharimonadota bacterium; assembly: GCA_013333695.2. Taxonomy (GTDB): domain Bacteria; phylum Patescibacteriota; class Saccharimonadia; order Saccharimonadales; family Saccharimonadaceae; genus Nanosynbacter. The sequence goes on from JABCOH020000007.1 coordinate 34,512, forward strand.
AATGTCGATGCTGGCACGATGGCTGTAATTTCGCCGTCAAATTTCATCAGCCGCTTCTCCGCCAACCGATAACCGTCCGTGGCCGCTAGATACAACTCACTATTGTAGGTATGCCAATACACACCAGTTAACACCGCCCGTGTGGCATCACTAGACGTCGCGATAATGGTTTGCGAAACCGCCTTTTTTAGCTCATCCGCACTCATATCCAGTCGCACTGCCGTCTTCTCGTCCACCGTCGGTAGCTCTGGAAACTCATCCGCCACGACACCATTAATAACCGACGAGAACTTATCTGCGGTCAGGTGTAGATGTTCGTCCTTAACCTCCAACTCGACCGTACCACTTGGCAGACTAGCGACAAACTCGCTCACCAGTCGAGCTGGGATAGTTATCGAGCCGGGCTTTTCGACCTTGGCGCCAACATACTGGGTAGAGGCGATCTCCAGATTCGTCGCCGCTACGACCAGCCGAGAGCCATCGGTTCGTAGTAAAATATTGTTCAGTATTGCTAGTTCGTTGCGACTAGCGGCGATGCGCCCAACACTAGCGAGGGCTTTGGCGAGGTTTTCTTGGGTGACGGTGAGCTTCATATTCTTATTATAATCCCTTTCTTATTTTTATTCAGTAGTTAGTAATAATAGGCGCTGTGGAAACCGGGTAAAGATTGTGTTCAGACAGGGGTAATAGTAGCACTGTGTCAGTGGAAAAGACGGTGGATTTGCTGGGTATGGTGCCGTGGATAAGACGCTGATTATCCACGTGATGCTGCTTGGCCCATTTGATAACAACTAGATTAGTGGATAGTCGTTCACAAGTTTGTCGCTGGTTATACGCACGTTTTACCCAGGTTTTACACATAGAGCTTGTCTCGGATGTCGTTAATTTGTTCACGAATATTGACGCTGATGAGCATCTCCTTGCTAATTTTGTCAACCGAATGAATGGCGGTAGTGTGGTCTTTGCGGCCAAGCTCCTGGGCTATTTTTGGAAAGCTCATTTTGAGCTCGCTCCGCAGCAGGTACATGGCAATTTGGCGTGGCTGCATGATGTATTTATCGCGCCTTGGCGAACACACATCCTTGACCTCAACGCCAAAGTGGCGAGCGGTTTTGTCAATAATTTGCTTGGCGGTGATATGTTGCGGGCGAGAACGCTTGATATTACCGAGCAGCCCCTCGGCGGTTTCGGCATCGGGCGTGATGTTCTGCATCTCGGCGTAGGCAAGTAGCTGATTGAGCGCCCCCTCAAGTTCGCGAATATTAGTCTTGAAATTGGTGGCGAGGTATTCGACAACGTCGGCGGATAATTCAATATTGCTCAGGCCGGCCTTGGCGGTAACGATGGCGCAGCGAGTTTCATAATCAGGCATCTGCACGTCAATCGTCATGCCCCACTCAAAGCGACTGCGCAGGCGGTCGGTCAGGGTAGGGATGCTTTTGGGCGGCTTGTCAGAGCTGATGATGATCTGCTTGTCGTGTTGGTGTAGGTCGTTAAAGGTGTGAAAGAACTCGTCCTGAGTTTTTTCCTTGTTGGCGATAAACTGCATATCGTCAACAATCAAAACATCGACGTTACGATATTTGTCGGAAAATCCTTTTTTCTTGAAGCGAATCGAGTCGAGAAATTCACTAACAAAAGTCTCGGTGGTGGTATATAACACGCGGGCGGAGGGTTGGCGCTTAATAATCTCGTTACCAACGGCCTGCATCAGATGGGTTTTACCAAGCCCCGAACCGCCATACAAATAGAGCGGATTGTATTTGGTGCCAGGATTAGCGGCAATCGCTTGACAGGCGGCGTGCGCCAGGTCATTACTTGAGCCAACGATAAAGTTGTCAAAGGTGTAGCGTGGGTTGAGGTTGGTTGCTGGTTTTTTAGACTGCTTGATGGTCGGTTGGGTGGCGGCCGCTGAATTTGGTTCATCACGGCTGAGGCGTTGCTTTCGGGCGGCTGTTTTCTTGGGGCGAAAATGAATTGTCGATACCATAAGGCCGCTTCGCTTCAAGCCGTCAGCGATGCGCTGATAGTAGCGTTTTTCCAGCTGTGTCAGTACGAAGGGGTTGGGTGACAGGACAGCCACCTCGTTATCAGATATGATGTCAAGCTCGGTCGACTTAAACCAGGTCGAAAATGACGATGGCGGAATTGAAACTTCAATTTCACCCAGCACTCCCTGCCAAATAGCTTGACTATTCACAATACCTTCCCCCTCGGAACTAGCTTAATGACTTTACTATAGCAAAAAATCAGACTTTTCCACAAGCACAGGCGCCATCATAAAATCCAGGGCCTCTCGAGGTGACTTTTCCACAGCGATGATCCACCCCTGATAAATATGTGGAAAAAGCAGCGGAAACGGTGGAAAGTTTATCCATGGCTTGCAAAAAATGTCAAAAAAGGCTACACTAAATGACGATATGCCAAAGCGAACATTTCAACCACACAAGCGACATCGCGCCAAGACGCACGGTTTTCGAGCTCGTGTTTCGACCAAGGCTGGTCGCGCTGTTCTGAAGCGCCGTCGCCTCAAGGGTCGCGCCAAAATCGCTATCTAACTGTAAACTCCCGCCTCGCCTAACAGGGCGGGATTTTGCTATACTGGACCTATGTTACGTCACGTCAACCGATTTCATGGTCATGGTAGCCTGCGCTACGTCTATGCGCGCGGGCAGGCAATTCGCTCGTCGCAGCTCACCATGAAATATATCGCCAATCCACGCCGCCGCCATGGTCGGTTTTCGGTAGTGATTAGTAAAAAAGTGCTCAAGTCTGCCGTTAAGCGCAATCGTGTTCGCCGCCGAATTTACGAAATTATCCGACTCGAGTTGCCGCATAGTCGGGGTGGGTTTGATGTTGTCATTATGGTGTTTTCGTCGGAGGTGCTACTGATGCCGCATGACGATTTAAGAACGGCAGTAAAACAACTCTTTTCGCAAGCCGGGCTGTATAAATAGCGCCACCTCTGGTATAATGGGCATATGAATATATTTGATGTGGTTATTGTACAGCCAATTTTTAATTTGCTGATGGCAATTTATGCGCTAATTCCAGGCGGTGATTTTGGGGTTAGTGTTGTACTATTTACAATAATTGTGCGGCTACTGCTGTGGCCACTGGTTAAGAAGCAGCTCCACCAGGCTAAAGCGATGCGCAAGATACAGCCTGAGCTTGCCAAACTAAACAAAAAATACAAGAACAACCCACAGATGCGGGCGATGGCGATGATGGATGTGTATAAAAAGCATAATATCAAGCCGATGAGCTCTATTTTGGTGCTTCTTATTCAACTACCGGTACTGATCGCGATTTATCGCGTGGTGCAGATATTTGTGATGCAGCGATCAGAGCTCGCCAAGTATACCTACGATCTAATAGAGCAGTGGGAGCCGGTCAGGCACTTGATCGCTCATCCAGATCATTTCAATCAAAATTTCCTGGGATTGATGGACCTGACAAAGCAGGCGCTGTCATCAAATGGTGCATCAATTGGACTGCTCGTCCTTGCCTTGGTGGCGGCCGTCTTGCAATATTTATTATCAAAGCAAATGTCGCCAAGTTCGGACAGCAAGAAGCGACTACGTGATGTGCTGATGGAGGCCGGTGAAGGCAAGAACGCCGACCAAACCGAAGTTAACGCCATTGTCACGCGCAAAATGATGAAGGTTATGCCGGTGTTTATGTTCCTTATTATGATCAGTCTGCCGGGGGCGCTGGCGCTCTACATGGCAACCTCAAATATCGCTGCTTATATCCAAAACGCCATTATTCTCAAGCAAGACGGGACAGAAATGCAACAAATTGCCGGCGAAAAGCGTTCGTCGAAAGCTACGGGTAAGTCAGCGGCCACGTCAGTGAAAAAATCGAAAGCCGCTTCGCAACGAGCGGCCACAGCGACCGAGGCAAACATTACGCGGATAAAGGCGAAGGATTAAGGAGGCTATATGGATCAAATCGCGACCATTGAATTTGTCAAGAAATACCTAGAGGACTTTTTGGCGTTCTTTGATCTTAATCTGGACGTCGATGTTAGCGTTGAAGACGATGTTATCAAGGCCGTTGTGCCATCGAGTGAGCGCAATAGCTTGCTCATTGGGCGGAATGCCGAGACGCTAAGGAGTTTACAGACGGTAGTGTCGGCAATTTTACGCAATCGTCAAGCGGCACTAGTTCGAGTGAATATTGATATTGCTGATTATAAAAAGCAACACGCCGAAAAGATCGCTGACAAGGCGCGCGGCTGGATCGAAGAGGTGCGGCGGACTGGTGAAACGAAAATTATTGAACTAAATTCAGCCGATCGCTGGGTAGTGCATCATGTGGCGAGTGACTATAGCGATATTGAGACGCACTCTGAGGGCGAGGGCCGTGCACGGCACCTAGTAATCTCGCAGAAGAGTTCTTAATCTTTGAAGACAACGTTGGTGTAGAGCAGGTAGTTCCATATGAGGCTGGCGACGGTGGCGATGAGCTTACTGGCGAATAGTGCTACCGGCTGACTGAAGTTAAAGCTAATGAAAATTGGCGCGAGTAGCGCAATAATAATAGTCTGAATTACCCAGAGACCAAACAGGGTGACGAGGGTAAAGAGGAGTAGCTGGCGACGAATATTGCCGGTGCGTGAGCGAAAGGTGAATGATCGATTGGCGACAAAGCTGAAACTAAAAGCGATGGTTGTCGAGATAATATTAGCTAATTCTTTCGGTGTGCTGATAAACCAGGTCAACATAAACAACACACCAAAATCAATGGCGGTGTTGATGGTACCGATGAGGAGGTAGCGAAGTTTGGTGGCACGGTTGGTGATGTAGTGTTTGAAACGAGCCATAATGATAAGTATAACCCATAAACCCTAGTTGGTGCGATGTTTTTTAGCGGCAATGGCCTCCTTGAAAGCAGCGATGAGGCGATCGGTATTATTCCGCCAGGAAATAGTATTGAGATGAGCCTGAACCTCAGTTTTCATATCAAGGCGTGCTTTTTGCGGGTCAGCGATAATAGAGAGCATTTTTTTCATGAAGTCGTCGGGATTTTTAGGCTGAGCGTAAAGAACCGCATTTCCACCAGCCTCGCGGAGTACAGGAATATCGGAGGCAACAACCGGCGTACCGCTAGTCAGCGCCTCAACAATCGGCATGCCGAATCCTTCGTAAATGGAGCTCATGCAAAAAAGGTCTGCTTGCTGATAAAATGCAGGTACATATTCCTGGGGAATGTATCCCGGGCGGATAATATGTTCACCTGCAGCTTGAGCCTCAGCGATAGCATGTTCAGTAGTCTCGGTCTTCCAGCCCTTACCACCAGCTAGCACTAATGAATACTGTTTGCGGATTTTGTTTGGTAGAGCGCGAAAGGCGGTAATCATTGTCGGTAAATCTTTGCGTGGCTCGAGATTGCCGATTGAAAAGATATACCGCTTGGTTGGTAAGTTGTACTTGGTGGCGACGTTAATTGTGCCCGGTTGAGAATAAATTGGGTCAGCCGGTATTGGCGTGACGATAATTTTTGAGGCTGGCACGCCGTATTCGGTGATAATCTCCGCCTTGACCGACTCCGAGACAGTAATGATAAAGTCTGCTGTTCGGGCTGCATGAGCTACTCGGCGGCGTAGGTGGGCTAAATTGCGTCGCTCGATTGTTTCAGGAAAATAGAGATAGCCGAGGTCGTGAATAACGACGGCAGTGATAGTTGCTTTACTGGTTGTCCAGCGATCAAAATTTGGAAAAATAGCAACGTCGACAGGTGATGACAAGAGGTCGTATGGTAACGGCAAGCCGTAGCTTTGGAGCTTGGCGAATAGTCGCTGAGGTATGAGCGTGTGTTTTTCATGCTTGATTGAGTTGTTTAGAATAGGGTCACGATGCTTGCTCAAAAAATTAAAATAAAACGCCGAAACTTCAGTCCCCGGCGGTGAGTAACAAACCAGGCTATTGGTTAACATACGAGTGTAATGACCAACGCCAGACATATTAGGAGCAGTGAGGGCGGCGGTTTCAACACGAATCTTCATGAGTATATTATAACCCGTTTTCATACAAAGGAATAAACTGTGTTTTAACGATGATGTGAAAAACAAATGAGGCAAGATATTGACGGCGAGCGGCGGCGGCTAGACGTACGCGAAGCTTGGGGTTAGAATATAGCTGCTCCATGGCGCGATGCAGTGCTGTCGAATCTTTAGCGGGGACGAGGAGGCCGGTTTTATTATGATGAATAATCTCTGGATTACCACCAACATCAGTGGCGACAATTGGTAGCTGCAGCATGCTGGCTTCAACAAGTGAAACACTAAACCCCTCATGGTACGTTGGATGAAGATATACGTCAGCGGTGGCAACTTCAGGGAGGGGGTCTGTTTGGTGGCCACGAAAGGTGACCGGTAACCCTTTGGTCTGTTTCTCAAACCGTGAACGATCTGGTCCGTCACCGATCAGAATAAGGCGCGTGTCGTGATGTGTAGCGTGAAGTCGTTTGAATGCAGCGATCGCTTCGCTAACTCCCTTATCAACAACTAGGCGACCGGCGATACAGAACGTGAACGGGCGGCTTTTGATGGGTGTGTGTGTTGGTTTCTGGTCGTTGACACCATTATAGATAACGGTTAATTTACGATGAATTGGTGAGGTTGACGGCAGATTATCAGAAACGAGACGGCATTCACTCTGGCTAACGAGGGTAATTGCGTCGGCAAAGCGTGCCGCCCAAGCAACCAGCTTACCAGTCGGGTTTTTATACCATACGCCGAGCTGCTTCCAGACATGTTTGAGGTCGGCGTGATCAGTCCAGATAACATGGGCACCGATAAGCTTACCAGCAATTGACCCAGCAATAAAATCATCCTTACTCTGCAGGTGAACAACGTCAGCTTTGTAGCGATGAAATTGGATAATATAATACAAAGTGAGTAGCAGCTGCCAGAGTATATATAGTGGTGTTAATACAACTCGCCGGCCGCTCCAGTTTTGTCGAGACCACCACCAAGAGCGGTGATAAGTCAACCGTTCGTGCTTAGCGTAGTCACAGAGTGCCGTGTGGTGACTAAAAATAACCGGCAAATGACCTATTTTTTGTAATTCTTGACCTAAGAACACTGGAAATCGCTCGCCACCACCAAAATCATGAGGTGCGGCATTTCGTACGATAACAACTCGCAACCGATTCATTTTACAAGTATATATCTTTTTGGTGTAATTTGGTATAATCAGGGAGTGAGACGTCTCTTTGGTAATGAAAAAAATCGGGCAATTTTGCGCGCAATGGTTAGTACAGACTTTAAGGTTCGCTACCAAAATTCTGCCCTCGGATACGTATGGTCGCTTCTGAAGCCGCTGTTCATATTCGGCATTTTGTATGTATTGTTTACCTATGCGTTCCCGCAGGGCAGTAAAGGGATTGAATATTTTGGCGTCTGGTTATTGATTGGCGTCGTGCTATGGAACTTTTTCTCTGAGGCAACGATGGTGGGTACTCGCTCAGTGGTGGAAAATGGGCAACTAATTCGTAAAGTAGCAATTCCAAGACACCTCTTAGTGGTTGCCAGCTCCGTATCGGCGCTGATTAACCTTGGCTTGGGGATGATTGTGGTGATAATTTTTGCACTACTAAGTGGCTTGATGCCAACTTTGTTGTGGTTGCTATTAATTCCGATAATTGCTCAGCTATTTTTACTATCAATTGGCCTATCTCTCCTGCTCTCAGCGCTTTATGTGACATTTCGTGATATCGCGTACATTTGGGAAATTTTGTTGCAGGCTGGGTTTTACGCCAGCGGTATTATTTTCGCCATTATTTATATGCCTACAGTCATCCAGAAAGTCGCGTTTTTGAACCCTGTTACGCAAATTATTCAAGACGCTCGGCATGTACTCATGCCCAATAATTCAGCCTCTCAAACGATTTGGCAGACGTTTCATAACCCACTACTATGGTTCATCCCGATCACGATAACCATTGGGCTGTTTGGGCTAGGGTGGTGGCATTTCCAGCGTAAGCAACGTTCATTTGCGGAGGATATTTAGATGGCAAAGCCGGCGATTATAATCAAGAATATACATAAAGAGTTTGTGCTGCCGCAGACCAAGAACTCAAGCATTAAGCATGCTTTTGTTAATATTATTAGACGAAATAAAAAGACCGTCCAAAAGGTATTGGACGGGGTTAGTTTTACTGTTAATCAGGGTGACTTTTTCGGGGTTGTTGGTCGGAACGGCTCAGGAAAAAGTACCATGCTTAAAATTCTCGCTGGTGTGTATCAACCGACGAGCGGCAGCATTCAGCTACATGGTAAGCTGACACCATTTATTGAATTGGGTGTTGGCTTCAACCCGGAGCTGTCTGGCCGAGATAATGTTTTTTTGAACGGAGCACTACTTGGGTTCACCCGCAAAGAGATGGAGGCAATGTATGATGAGATTGTTACCTTTGCTGAACTTGAGCCGTTCATGGATCAGAAGCTGAAAAATTATTCGTCGGGCATGCAGGTGCGGTTGGCGTTTTCAGTAGCAATTAAGGCGCGTAACGATATTATGATTTTCGATGAAGTGTTGGCTGTCGGTGATGAGGCATTTCAGCGCAAGTGTATCGACATATTTGAGCAGTATAAAGCCAGCGGGCAGACAGTTGTCCTGGTGACACACGATATGGAAACGGTCAAGAAGTTTTGTAATCGTGCTGTGCTAATCCAAGACGGTACAATTATCAAAGAGGGGGACCCGGTACAGGTGGCTGATGAGTATAGTCGGCTTAATCAAGCAGTGATTGACGCAAGTATTGATAGAAATCGGCAATACACTGGTGAAAATGTTGATATTGCGATTCGCGGCGCGACAGGTAAAAAACAGCGTAGCTTTAAGGTTGGTGAGACTATCTCGTTTGATATCGCTTGGCATCATGATAAGACGCGAGCAATCATGGTTGATTTGTATCGCAAGGACAGTGATTTGGTATCGAATTTTATTACTAATCGTGAAGGGTTTGCTAGGCTACCGAAAGACAAAAAACTGACACTCGATATCGAAGCAAATTTAGGCCCGGGATCGTACTATGTTGACGTTAATCTTCTCAATCACGATGGGTCAGTAAAGTATGACGTTGCTTATCGTGCCGAGGAATTTACTATCACGAAAGACTTTTCAGTAGTTGGGCAGTCGTTTGGGGGATTAACATTGATTCCGCGGCAGTGGCGCCACGATCACAGATAGAAAAGGATAGTCAGCTAATGGTTTGACGATAAACTGGTTATCCCTGTGCCATTTAAGCAGCCGATTTTGTTTTTTGGCGCGATGGTCGAAGCTTAATCTTAATGATATCAAGTCCCCACTTAACAACGATCTTGGCGGCGGTGCGCCCGGTTGATGCCACGTTCCAAAGCTGACGGAGCCCCTTACCAACCTGTCCCTTTTGAAGCATACGATAACCAATGCGCATTAGTACAAACGTGTAGGCGTGCTTGTGGCTAATTCCAAAATCATGGTTAATTGGATTTTTGAGATAATAGGCGAAAGCACGTTTGATGTCGGCACGACTAGTGACCGTCGGTTGAACGATATCCCAGTTGCGAAGTGAAAACTTTTTAGCGAGATGATTTTGCTCATCGCGCCGCTTAGCTGAGATGCTGCCGTCACTAATGCGATAGCGAAAAACGGGGTAGGGTACGTTGGCAAGTTCACCATGTTCGGCAAATTTACTAAACAGGTCATAATCCTCGGCTGGACAGGTATCAGGATAGAGGCCAGCGTCAAGTGCTGTCTGGCGGCGATAAACCACTGATGAGTGACAGAATTGATTAAAAATGCAAAGACCGAGTCTAATATCTTCGTTACGAGCAACGTTAAAAATAAAACCAGTTGGTACGCTATTTTGGTTCATGATTTCTGCGCCACCACCAACCAGAACCAGGTTTTTGTTTTTCTCTAGCATAGTGACTTGAGTCCTGAGCTTGTGCGGTAGCCACTCATCGTCGCCATCAATACGGGCAATGTAAGTACCACGCGCTTCGGTAATGCCGCGGTTGAGTGAGGCTACTAGGCCGCTATTTTTTTGATTAATGAGGCGAATGCGGCTATCTTCCTTTTGCAGGCGCTGAACAATTTTTTTTGTATTATCGGTCGATCCATCATTAATAATGAGGTACTCAAAATCGGTAAAATCTTGTGACAGCACGGAGCGAATTGAGGACTCAATGTATGTTTCGTCATTATAGGTGGCGGTAATAATTGACACCAATGGTGGTTTAACTTGGGATTTCTGTGCATTCATACGGGATATTATAGCATCTTTATTGGCAAAAATATTGAAAACCCAACGATTAACTGTTATGCTTAAGCTGATAGGATAAAACAGGGGAAATAACACTATGCGAGTTAAACAAACATCGTCAAAGAGGACCAAGATTGTAATAATTAGTTTAGTAAGTGCGATTGTCGTGATTGCTATTGCGGCGGCTGTTTATGCGATAACGCGGCCACAACAAACAGAGCGGGCCAAGGATGATGCTAATTCGTCCCGAGCAAAGGAAAATAACAGCAACAAAGATGGCAATAAGAAAGTTGACGACAGTAAGACGAAGCCAGAAGAACAGGATGGTCGTAATTCTGACAGACCGGCTGGTCCTGGCGAGCAACGCGGCTCAAAACGAGCAGTGACGCCAATCGTAAGTGGTTACGGTCTGAGTGGTGATCGCCAGCGTCTACAAATTGACGGCGGCGTTAACGCTATTGTCGAAAATGGTGGCAGCTGTACCTTTATAGTGTACTGGTCTGGTGGTCAAGTTTCGCGTCAAACTAGTGCGTCCGCCGGGCCGAGTTCAACAAACTGTCGCATGGCTGAAATCCCCTTGTCAGAGTTGCCGTCGGGCACTGACATGTCGATCAAGGTTGCTTACTCGTCGGGTGTATACGCCGGGGAGTCTACGAACGGGCCGTCGTTCCGTAAGGAGGGGCTACGATGATTCAGTTGCAGCGTGTGAAGTTATCTTGGCTAAGGCGTGTTGGGTATACACTGATCGTCGTTGGTGTTGTTGGCCTAGGGATTGTTTTTTGGCCAAAAACAGGGGCGTTGTCGCCATGGAGCCCCGGGCGAATTATTGATGACAATGTTTTTTATGACACCAATACATTTTCAAGCGTTCAAGATATTCAAAACTTTATCAACAGTCATACGCCAGCCTGCGATACGTGGGGAACTGGACCGTCCGAGTACGGCGGAGGTACGCGAGCGCAATATGCGGCTAAGCGCGGTTGGCACGGCCCACCGTATGCCTGTCTGCGTGATTATCACGAAAATCCAAGTACGAAAGAGACCTCGTTTGAAAGGGGCGGCGGCTGGTTTGCTGGCGGTCTGTCGGTGGCTAATATTATCTGGAATGTATCAAAAGAATTTGGTATTAATCCGCAAGTAATGCTGGTGACGCTAAAGAAAGAACAGGGGTCGTTGTTTACTGATGTCTGGCCGCTCAAGAGCCAGTACAAGTATGCTATGGGCTTTGCTTGTCCAGATAGCGGCCCGGGTAATACAGCAAACTGCTCAAGTGAATATGCCGGCATGTACAACCAGTTGCGGATGGCGGCGCGTCAATTCCGACTATATACTAATCGGCCGGGTGAATATCGCTATAAGGCTGGCCGATCAAACTACATCCAGTATAACACAAACGCAGCCTGCGGCGGCTCATGGGTATATATCGAGAATCAAGCAACAGCTAATTTGTATAACTACACCCCATATCAACCAAATCAAGGTGCGCTCAACGCCTATCCAGGAACAGCTCACTGCGGCGCGTATGGTAATCGTAATTTCTGGCGCTTCTTTAATGAATGGTTCGGTTCGCCGCTGAATTCTATACGAATTGAATCACCACTGTCGGTGAGAACGGAGGGCACTGGATCAAAACTATTTACAGATATGACAATCACGGCATCATTCACTATCCGTAACGCCACAAATCAGCGTCGCGATCTAGGTACCATGGCGATAGCCGCCCGTGATAGCAAGTGGAATAACTATGACTTTGGTAGCCAACGGGTTATTCTTGAGCCATGGCAGACATATACCTACCGAGTGACAACTAAGTTAACCAAAGAGGAGAATTATAAGTTCTGGATCACAAATTACCGAGACGGCAGTGGCTGGAGTAATAATTATCCAGAATCAGCTCCGGGCCATAGCCGCGAAGTGTCGACGTTTGTGCAGACGGCGCCAACAGTAACTTCTCCAGTAACTATTCAGAACCAACGAACTCACGTTGGGCAATCAACGCGGATCCGCTTCACGGTTAAAAACAATAGTCCGAAGCCAGTTGACCTTGGTTACTTTGGTGCGGCAATTACTAGTCCGAGTGGACGAAATGCTGATGCCAGTTTTGATACAGTCAACAGCCTTGCGCCGGGTGCAACCTACACCTACGACCGGGAGTTTATTCCGCGGGAAAGTGGTATATACAAGGCGCGAATTAGCGGTACTCTCGACAAGGGGACAACCTGGACCGAGGCGCAGTATCCGGTGCCAACGCCGGCTAGTGCTGGTAACCGGGCGCAGTTCACCATCCTCCCCAACCCCACCCTCACCCAGGGTATCACTTTCTCTAATCCCTCTCCACGTGCCGGCGAGCCAGTCACCACCACCTTTAAGATCAA
>JABCOH020000008.1 GCA_013333695.2 Candidatus Saccharimonadota bacterium
CGAGCAATTAATTGTTGAGTATTACTCACGATAAAAGAAGGGTTAGGGAAGAATTATGGCAAAAGCAATTTACAATCCAGCACTCGCGAGCGTTGATGACACCTCTGCGACCAGTGCGACCTTTCTGATTGAGCCGATGCACGCCGGCTATGGCAATACGCTTGGCAACTCCTTGCGCCGGGTGCTGCTCTCGAGCATTCGCGGCGGCGCGATCGTTGCCTTTCGTATCGAGGGTGCGACGCACGAATTCACCACCGTCGAGGGCGTCAAAGAAGATGTCGTTGACATCATGCTGAACCTAAAGGGTGTGCGACTCCGCGTTCACACTGACGAGCCAGTTGAGCTGCGTCTGGAAAAAACTGGTGGTGTTATCACCGCTGGCGACATCCAAGCAAACGGCGAAGTAGAAGTTGTTAACCCAGACCACATCATCGCTACCATCGATGATCCGAACAAGACCGTCATTATGGACTTGGTGGCAGAAGCTGGCCGTGGCTATCAGACGATTGAGGAGTCGAGTGTCAATCGGTTGCACTCCGACATGATCGCGCTCGATGCTATCTTTACACCGGTGCTGCGCGTTCGCTACAAGGTTGACTCGACCCGTGTTGGCGACGAGACCAACCTCGAGAAGCTGGCCCTGACGGTGGAGACCGACGGCACGATGACACCGCGCGAAGCATTTGAGGAAGCAGCGGCTATCCTCGTCAGTCAATATAGCGCGCTGGCAGGCTCGACCGTAGTGACTGGTGCGCCAGCACTGGGCAATGACGAGTCGGATGATTCGGAACTTGACATGTCAATCGAAGAATTAAACCTCAGTGCCCGCACCACCAACGCGCTGATTAACAATGAAATTCGCACCATTCGCGACCTGGTGACTTTGACCGAGCAAGATTTGCGAGAATTGAAAGGCTTTGGTTCAAAGGCACTGGATGAAGTACGCGACAAGATGGCGGAGTTGGAGTTTTAACTATGCATAGACACGGATATCAAGGGCGTAAGTTTGGCCGTGAGCGTGATCAACGGCGAGCCTTACTGAGGGGCCTGGCAACCAGCCTGGTCGAGCACGGCAAAATCGAGACCACCTTGCCGAAAGCCAAAGAGCTGAAGCACCACATTGAAAAAATCATCACCAAGGCGAAGAAGGGCGATTTAGCAAGCCGCCGCCAGGTGATCGCAGCACTCAGCACTCATGCTGCTGCTTACAAGCTCGTTGATGAAATTGCCCCGCAGCTCAGTGGCCGCACCAGCGGACACGTTCGCGTTGAGCGCACCCGCCTACGTGTTGGCGACGGCGCGCAAATGGCAATCATCGAGTTTGTCGACGACATTAAACCAATGCCAAAGAAGGAGAAATAAGATGAAGACTTATTCACAAAAACCATCTGAAGTTTCTCGCCGCTGGGTATTGTTTGACGCGAGCGAATTGCCACTCGGTCGCTTGGCAACTGAAATTGCTAAACATCTGACCGGTAAATACAAGCCAACCTACACACCACACATTGATGGTGGCGACTACGTCGTAGTTATCAACGCTGCAAACACCGTCGTTACTGGCTACAAGGAAACTGACAAGTACTACTACCGTCACAGTGGTTTCCCAGGCGGCATCAAAGAAACGCAGTTCAAAGAAATGCGTGAATGCCACCCAGAACGAATTATTGAAGAAGCTGTTAAGGGCATGTTGCCAAAGAATAAATTGCAAGCAGAGCGCCTCAAGCGCCTCCGCGTATTTGCTGGCAGCGAGCATGCTCACACGGCACAAACCCCAGAGAAAGTTGAGGTAAAGTAATATGGCTACTGATACCTATTTCTACGGCTTGGGACGACGCAAAAGCGCCTCGGCAAGTGTTCGCTTGCTTCCTGGCAAGGGTACCATCACCATCAATGGCAAAGCAGCCGCTGAGTACTTGGATGGCAACAAAACCTTGCTCGCCGAAGTAACCGATCCACTAGCTATCGTCAGCAAGCAAAAGGAATACGACGTTACCATCTTGGTGAAAGGTGGTGGTCTCGCTGGTCAAGTTGACGCCATCAAGCTTGGCATCGCCAAAGCATTGACGGCTGCTCACGCTGATCTGCGCCCAGTTCTGAAGAAGGCTGAGCTGCTCAAGCGTGACCCACGCGAGAAAGAGCGCAAGAAATACGGTCTGCGTTCTGCCCGCAAGCGCGAACAATTCTCCAAGCGTTAAGCTTCGTTTGCGATACACAGACACCTCGCCACCAACCCTGGCGAGGTGTTTTGTTATTCCATAGGAAAAGTATATAATAAGCAATATGAAAGATAAGCGGGTCAGTCTCAAACACAACTATGCCAATCCGTATCTACATAAGCCACTAGCCATGTCTAAACGTATTCGCACGGCAGGTTTTGCGGAAAAGCAGGCGGAGCTGAGCCACATAACTATGAACTATGTTGAAGGCCCTAAAAATGGTCCTCCATTAGTGTTAATACCCGCTCAAATGGGAACCTGGCAAAGCTATCATAAGGTCTTACCCATACTTGCCAAGCAATTTTGGGTATTTGCCATTGATGTTCGCGGACACGGACGCAGCAGCTGGACGCCCGGTGATTATACCTGGGACACTGTTAGCGAAGACGTAGCGGAATTCATCAGCACAGTTATCAAGCAGCCAGCTATCCTGTCAGGCAATTCATCTGGCGGCATCATTGCGTTATGGTGCGCAGCTCATGCTAGTCAATGGGTGTCGGCTGCTGTCTTAGAGGATGCGCCAGTGTTCTCGACCGAGATGCCACGTTTTCGTGATCAAGATAAATTTGTATATAATGGCATCAAACATACGGTTGAAGCCATCGGAGACATCCACCATCGTGATCTGGCCAACTACTATGCTAATCAAGTCATGCCCATTAACGAACGCCGCGTGAAAAGAATGCCACAGTGGTTTGTCCGTTGGCTTTCAAAGAAGCTCAAACAAACTGAAAAACGTCATCCTGGTGACCCAATTGCTCTTGATCAGTGGTATATACCATATATATTGAAGCTGCAATTCACCTCACTCAAGATGTACGATCCAGATTTTGGTCGGGCCTTTGTTGATGGTCGTATGTACGGTAATTTTGATCACGCTCAAGCGCTAAAAGCTGTCCGCTGTCCACTCCTGGTATTGCATGCCGACTGGCAGCGACTGCCACAGTACGGCTTGGTGGGTGCTATGGATTATGACGATGCGAAACATATCCAGCAGTTAGCGCCGCAAATGCACTATCAAAAAATCGCCGCCAAACATGTCATCCACGTCTTTAATCCACGACGGTTTATCGAAGCTATTGTTAATTTCACCAACCAGGTACTATAGAACTATGTTCGACCGACTCATCCATCGCTGGCTGCGCGTACCGTATAAACTATACGTGCATGATTTTCAAACACCGAAACAGCCTCGCGCCACTGTCGTGTTGATTCATGGCATCGGGAGCTCGTCGGCGATGTGGCAGCGAGTCGTAGGGCGTCGTAGGATTGATAAAACGACTCGCGTACTAGCGGTCGACTTGCTCGGTTTTGGCAATTCACCGCGACCCCACTGGAAGACCTATGATGTCAAAACGCAGGTCGATTCACTAGTCGCAACCTTGGCACAGCAGAAAGTCGATGGACGAATCATCTTGGTTGGCCATAGCTTGGGGGCGCTCGTGGCGGTACACGCCGCCCGATATTATCCTTCATTGATCGATTCGCTCATCCTGTGCAGCCCGCCGCTGTATCATCCACAAGGCAAAGATCGCCCGGCTGAACGCCAACTGCGTGCACTGTACCAAAAAATTATCGATAAACCAGCGCTCGGCAAGGTGATTGCCAGCGATTTTGCCAAGAAATACAAGCTATTCAATCCTGGCTTTCTCGTCGATGAGTCAAATCTGCCAATCTTTCTCGACACCTTAGACGCGGCCATCATCAACCAAAAGGCGCTAACGGAAATTGCCGAATTGACGATGCCGGTTGAAATATTTTACGGGCAATTTGACCCAGTCATTATCAATAAGAACCTACGAAAATTAGCAAAGCAAAAGCACATCGCCGTCACTAAAATGTTAGCAAGTCATGAGATCGACAAACGCTATGGCCAAGTTGTTGCTCAAGCGATCAATCGGCACGCCATCGGAGACGACTATGGCCAAGCGTAAAGATCCAGCCCAGGAGCGCCAGAAAAAGCGTGAGCTCTGGATCAATCGCACGATACAGTGGAGCGGTCTGCCTAGCGCCGAGGTCGAGGCAAGGCTGTCACAAACCCGCACCCAGAGTTTTCGGCTCAATCCATTGGTCGATAGGGAAGTCGCCCCCAAACTGCTGAGCCGCCAGGTTGCCTGGTGTCCGGATGGCTACGAAATTATCCCGGAGTACATCGCTGAATATCAGCAGCTGGCTGACGGCGGACGCGGCTATATCCAAAATGCCGCCAGCTGGCTGCCGGTCCTGGCGCTTGCACCTGCGGCGGGTGAACGCATCCTCGACCTGTGCGCTGCGCCCGGCGGTAAATCCAGCCATATACAGGCCATAGCCAGCGGTCAAGCCGACCTGGTCTGTAATGACAATTCCAAGCCGCGCCTGATGAAGCTCCAGGCCAATCTCAAACGGCTCAATGTTTCAGCCGAATATATGCTAGCTGATGCTAGAAATCTCTCCCGTCGTCAGCTGGAGGCCTTTGACAAAATTCTACTTGACGCTCCATGTTCTGGCGAAGGGCTGATGAGCCTGAACGCCAGCGATACTCCGTTGTTTGACAGCTGGTCGGTGGCGCATATCCGGAGACTGAGTGACCTGCAAAAACGCCTCATCCTCGAGGCTTGGCGACTGCTGAAACCTGGCGGCACGCTTGTCTACAGCACCTGCACCATGGCGCCAGAAGAGAACGAAGCAGTTGTCGACTGGTTGCTGCACCGTCAGTCTGATGCTAGCCTCGTACCGATTGACATCGCACCGCTGCCACATCGTGTGCCTGTCGTCCAGTCGTGGAATGACCGCGCTTTTACGCATGACCTAAGCGGTTGCTTGCGCCTGATGCCGGGCAGGCTGACTGAGGCGTTTTTTGTTGCGGCATTTCGTAAAACACCTCTCGCCGAATCAATGGTATAATAAGACTATGAGTAAACCCGTCATCCTCACCGGCGTGCGCGCCAACAACGATATTCACATTGGCAATTATTTTGGCGCCATTTTGCCGATTGTTGATATGGCGAAACGCCGCTCGTCTGATTATGATATCAATCTGTTTATCCCGGATCTTCACAGCTTCACCACGCCGATCGACCACAGTAAATTGTATGACAGCATCCTCAACAACGCCCGGATTTATACGGCCGCCGGGCTGCCGCTGGACAACCAGGCGATTCATCTGTACCGTCAAAGCCGCGTCCCAGCCCACAGCGAGCTGGCGTGGATCTTGGACTGCTTCACCGGATTTGGCGAGATGAGCCGAATGACGCAGTTTAAGGATAAGGGCAGTAAGGTAGACGCCCGAAACATCGCTGAGAGAATTAAAAAAGCCCTTGACGCACAAAAAAGCGGTGATATTGTCTCGGAGAGAGTAGAACTTATGCGATTATATAATAAATTGGTTTTTGAAAAAGAAGTTTCCGTCGGTCTCTTCAACTACCCAGTCCTGATGGCGGCCGACATCTTGCTCTACGGCGCCACTTACGTGCCAGTCGGCGACGACCAGACGCAGCACCTGGAATTCACCCGCGACATCGCCGAGCGGATGAACCGCAAATTCGGCGAATTATTCACCGTGCCCAAACCGGTCGCCGAACAGCACCGATTTTTCGGTAAAGACCAAGGCCTACGCATCAAAGACCTCGCCAACCCGACCAAAAAAATGAGCAAGTCCGACGACACCGGCAAGGGCGTGATTTTCCTAGGCGACGACCCGCAGGCGGCCCACAAAAAGATCATGAGCGCTACCACCGATTCGCTGGGCAAGGTGCAATACGACAGGGAAAACCAACCCGGCATCTCCAACTTGCTGGAGATTTTGACGTTGGTGCGCCAAGACGCTGGACGAGACGTGAGTTTGGAACAGACCATCAGCCAGTACGCCGGCATGGAGCGCTACGGCGATTTCAAGCGAATCGTGGCTGATGAAGTAGCCGAATTCTTGGCAAATTTCCAAGCGCGCCTGGCGGCAGTTGACAAGCAGGCCATCGAACGCAAACTGGAGTCCAGCGAGCGCGACATGAACGTCATCGCTAATGCAACCTTGCACCGCGTCCAGGCGGCCGTGGGACTACGGAGATAGGAACGCTCGCGTGAAAATCTCACCGCGCACCGTCCTCAAAATCGCCAGGCTATATCACCTGGCGGACGACAACACGCCCATCAAAGCCTTACGCCATCTAAAAATCCAGACGGACGAATCGCACATCGTGGCGGAATTTATCTTAGACAAGCAGCATTTCGCCGTGCTCTACGGCTCGATCGTCGACGAAGAATCAATTGACGAATTGTGGCCCGGTAGGCCCGCCAACGCCGAGATGTTACCAAACCCGCTTGATTCGAGCTGCACCGAGACGCCGTTTCAGGGCAAGTTTGTCATGATGTTTCGAATTGTGCCGACCAAGCAGCGCCTGGACATCCACTTGTCCACGGACTTTGACCCGTCAATTTCGCGCAGCCTCTGGCAGAAATACATCAAAGCCGGCTATGTTTCGGTCAATCAGCGCGTAGTAACGACGCCGAAATTTGAGGTCGACGAGACTGACGAGATCGCCGTCAAGCTGCCAGAACAGGAGCAGGCCAGCGCAGAACTGCCGGTTCTATATGAAGACGATGACGTGATCGTAGTCAATAAGCCAAGCGGGCTGTTGACCCACGCCAAAGGTGGACTATCAACCGAGCCGACGGTGGCAGAAATTATTCGCCCCAGGACGTCGTTTGCCTCGGATACCGACCGGCCGGGCATTGTCCATCGGCTCGACCGCGACACCTCGGGTGTGCTGATCATCGCCAAAACTGCTGATGCTGCCGCCCACCTACAACAGCAATTCGCCCAGCGTACCACCAAGAAAACCTACCTCGCGGTAACTGACGGCGTGCCGAAACTAGCCGCCGCAAAGATCGACCTGCCGATTGGCCGCAATCCAGCCGCGCCCAGCACCTTCCGTGTCGACCCAAACGGCAAGCCCGCTCAGACAAACTATCAGGTTTTGGCAGTGGCTGATACCAAAGCATTAATTGAGCTCAAACCCTCCACCGGCCGCACCCACCAACTCCGCGTCCATATGGCATACCTAAACACACCAATCCTCGGCGACCGCGTTTACGGCAAACCAAGCGCCAGCCGCTTGATGCTCCACGCCTATAAACTGGAAATCCCGCTGCCATCCGGCAAGCAAAAAACCTTTGAAGCGTCCATCCCGGAGGAGTTTCAACAATTATTCCCGGAGGTTGCTACAACCCCGAACGAGATGAGCGAGGCTGCTCATGACTAACACCCGCCCACCGCGCACACCAGTGGTAGCGCATCGCGACCGCGCTACACTACACCAACTTGCTGAGCGACTGCCGCAGGCACTGATCATCACCGCCGAGCGTGGGCTGGACGGCATGGGTGCCGCTGAATACCTAGCAACACTCACACCATCGGAGGTGCTTCGGCTGCAGCCGCTGGAGGCAAAAACCACGATTACAACCGAGCAGGTCCGCACCATGATCGCCATGCTGCGCACGCACGCCACGGTTCGCCGCGTTATCGTTATCAATCCAGCCGACCAGATGAGCGAGGCGGCACAGAATGCGCTTCTCAAATCCCTAGAGGAGCCAAACACCAACACGCATTTTTTGCTCGTGACCGAGAACGAACAGCAGCTACTGGCCACCATTCGTTCGCGCTGTCAAGTGCTAACCTTACACCGCACTTCGCAGGCACAGGATGAAACGCTACTTGACACCACCTCGCTCATCGCCAGCGAGCGGCGCCAAATCCTGTTCCTGGCCGCCGGACGGCCGCTGCTTATCCGCCAACTAGCACGCACGCCGAAACTGCTGTCCGAATATCAAGCTATCGCCGCTGACGCCAAATGTATCCTCTCTACACCGGGCTCATACGAAGCACTGCGCACGCTGCCGTCCTATTTCACCGACCGCACCAAAGCCCTCCAGCTGATCGACATCCTCCTCACCATGGTGGCGTTTCAGATGAAGACTCAGCCGAGCCCCACACACCAGCCCCTCCTTGATCGGATCATCACCACCGAAACGCGGCTGAGGCATAATGGCAATGTGCGGCTGGCGCTGATCAATATTGTGGTATAATGGATGCATATGTCTGGATTATTAGTTATCCTGCTAGTTATGGTGTGGGCAGTTTGGTATCAGCCGTCAGTCGGCGAAGCGCAAAACTTACCAGTTAAATTGTCGGAGAAACTCGACAAGCTCTGGGCTATCGCTCAAGAGTCACTGCGCGAAAACAAGTATCTACGCGCCGAGAAAGCACTCCTAACCATCCTGCGCGTCGATGAGAAAAATGCCACGGCTTACAACCGCCTGGGGATTTTATACGCCAAGCAGCGCGCTTACAAGGACGCCATCGAATGCTTTGAGATCGCCCAGAGCCTCGAGCCGAGCGCCTCGAGCCTGCACAATGTTGGCCTCATTTACTACGAGACGCAAGATTATGTCAAGGCCGCGCTGGCCTTTGAGCAGGCGCTTGACATGGAGGCCGGTCATGCTGCCCGGCACATCGCCTATGCCAAGGTCCAGGAGAAATTAGGCAACACGAAGAAGATGCTGGCGGCGCTAGAAAAGGCCGCCGAGCTTGAACCAACCCCGCACACCTTGAACACACTCGCCCAAGCCTACGACAGCGCCAAGCAGCCCGAACTTGCCGCCAAACTTCGCGAGCGCGCCACGGCCATGCTCACACCCGACAAGCCAGCCGCCGCCCCGCGCCGTTCTCAGCACCCAGCTCATCCTCAGCAGCCACGCCAGCCGCGGCAACCACGAAAAGTAATTATGTAGACCTTGTCTTGGGTGACAAAACTTGCTACAATCATTCAAGATGCCGATTTAGCTCAGCTGGTTAGAGCAGCTGTTTTGTAAACAGCAGGTCCTGGGTTCGAATCCCTGAATCGGCTCCATTTGCATCGCCTTCGCACCAAGCATGTAAGAACGTGCGGGCGCCGCGGTGCAGCAAGCTTCATGCCGGAATCGTGTAGTGGCAATCACAGGAGACTGTAAATCTCCCGCCGTCAGGCTTCGTAGGTTCGAGTCCTACTTCCGGCACCATATTAGTTATGTCACAGAGAGCGTTAGCCGACGCTCTTTTTAAATTGAATTGTACCTGAGCAACATGGGTATTTTGTTATAATAAAAACTATGGAGAAGGGAAGAACAATACCCGAGAAGAAAACAGCACCCATTGGTGCGCTTGGATACGTTATTATAAATGCAACAGATAGTGAAAAATCGGCAAAGTTCTGGAGCGCCGTAACCGGCAGAGAGCTGGGTGATGTCTCACCGCCATACATTGATCTACCATCGACTAATAATGAGGATGGGGTAACAATTAGTATCCAACAGGTTCCCGATCAAGAATCTCTCGGGATGCATATCGATATTGTTGTCGATGATATTGACGAGGCTATTCAACAAATAATCGACCTTGGTGGAAAGCTCGTAGAAGAAAAGTCAGAAGGCAACTGGCGCTGGGTAGTTATGCAAGACCCTGATGGAAATAGGTTTTGCCTGGTGACTAACTAGCGACTATAGGTAACGTTGACTTTACTCATAAACAATGCTATAATTTCGAGCATGTTAGAGCTTATCAAGCGAGGGCTGATTACCTGGAACGAGCAGAAAAATCAGCGCCTCAAGTTACAGCAGGCCTACGTCGCCCTAGCCATCATCAGCTTAACGATCGGCGGCGGGCTGATCTTGATCAGTAATTCAGCCGCACATCTGGCCGCCTCAATCGCCGGTATCGTCGGCGTGGTCTTCTTGGTCAATAGCGTCGCCTGGACGGTACTGGACGCCATCATTGCACCGCGCTTGCCACGGCCAGCCAAGCCAACCCGAGCGCGCACCACAAAATCTACCCGTACTTCACGCTGAGTTGCTCGCCGCCGCCCGACATGCTATTATCAAATCATGAAACGATTTCCATTTGCCAAAACACTCAAAGCACTCTATAAACCATTACCACGCATGTCCAAGCAATCGCGCCAAGCGGTCGCCGACAACCTCTGGATTGTCGCCGCACTGCTGGCAGTGGTGGCTGCCTTGTCGCTAACCTCAGCCCTGTCATTACTGTCACAAGCTGATCATATCTCCCTCTTTGGCGTCGCCATATTTGTACCAAATATCGCCATCATCCGCTTGCAGCAGATCATCACGCTGATCTTTGCGATCACCGAAATTGTCCTCTTCGGACTGGCCATCTCACCGCTACGACGCAAGCAAACCCGAGGCTGGCTCTTTACTACCGCTGGCATTGTCGTTACGTTCCTTGCCACCGTTGTCACCTTTATTCTCAGCTTCTTCACTCATTACTACGACGTTGCGAGCGGAGTTGTCGCCATCGCCCTGGTCGCCGCTATGGGCTATGTGCTTAGCGAAATCGAATCTGAGTTTGACTCAGCCAAAGCTAACAAGCCGACAGCGCACAAAAAAGAGCCCAAAGAAACGACTGCGCCGACCACCCCTGAAGCCGCCGACAAGCCAGATCAGGTCGAGGCAGAGAAGTAGTCTGAGAACGCCATCGTCTTTGCACGGCCACGTGAATATGGTACAATACGAATGTTGCCGCGCCGTTTTCGGACGTAGCGGTGTGTCGCGATAGCTTCTACGCGTGAAACGTAAACATACGTAGAGCGCATGCCGCAGGCGATGGTGTAATGCCGCGATAGCTCAGTTGGTAGAGCGCATCCATGGTAAGGATGAGGTCTCGGGTTCAAGCCCCGATCGTGGCTCCATTTTGATTTTTAGATTACTAGTAAATTTTTAGCCAGTTTTTTGTTTTGGCGCCTTGATGTCAGTAAGGCCATGACTCCAAGATCCACAATAGTAGGTAAATTGTCGGGTATATTATTATCGCTAGGTAAAGCATTCTCAGAAATGCAAGCAATAAACAAAGATACCTCCGATAACATCGACGACAGTCTACAGAATTATTTCCATGTATACAAGTGAGCACCGAGTGTTATTTTGTGGTATACTACTATTAGTCTATTAGCATGAAAGTACAAGAATTTAAGAACAAATTAGAAAATACCTTAAGGGGTGACCTTAAAGTCTTGCAAGACAGGAATAATGATTGGGTAGTTAAGGGCTTTATAGACATTTACAAAAATATCTATACTATCTCAATAGATACAAAGGTCATATCTAAGATAATAGAGCTTATGTTATTCCCTACGATTTCGAAGTTTGCGAGAAGCAATAAGCTAAAAATGGTGCTAGCTGAGCATCAAAATTTCTATCCTGACATTACATTTATTGATGAGAGAGACGGGACTGCGTTTGCAGTAGATGTGAAATCTACCTATCGAGTCAGCAATACTCGGGTAAACGGTTTTACCTTGGGTGCTTTTACTGGATATTTCCGCAATCGTTCCAGTGGTAAAAATATAACTATGCCATATTCAAATTATACTTGCCACCTTGTTCTTGGGGTCATTTATACGCAGCAGCCCAATAAAATTGATGAAGAAAAAATATATACGATTGATGATTTACCGGAGATAGTCTCTGTTGTCTCTGATTTTGATTATATTGTTCAGGAAAAATATAAGATTGCCAACTCAAGACCAGGTTCAGGAAATACAAAAAATATTGGCTCGATCACAGAGATAGAAAAGCTACATAATGGTAACGGGCCGTTCGCTAAACTTGGTGCAGATATTTTTGACGACTATTGGATGTATTACCAAACTCGTGATATGGCTGATGGTGGAAATACGCCATATTCAAATCTAAAACAATACGTAGCATACAAGAAAAAGCTGCCGGATGCCAAATTATTAAACACCATCGACGAAGAGTTGTAGCTATGAGAGATCTGAACGTCGCGATTCAGCCATCCTTCTTACCGTATTTAGCAGAAGAAAAAATCATTACTGTATTTGACGAAATGCACCCTTTTCCAGCTACACGCTATCAGGGTTCAAAGAACAAATTAACAGATTGGATTTGGGAAAATATATATGATATAAATTTTACAACCGCACTTGATGCTTTTGGTGGAACCGGTTCTGTATCGCATATGCTGAAGCGCAAGGGAAAGGAAGTTATCTATAACGACATTCTTAGGTTCAACTCGATAATAGGAACTGCACTTATAGAAAATGATTCCATATTATTAACCGAGGAAGATATTGAATTCATATTAAACAATAACAGCGGTTCATTTAATTTTATTCAAAAAACGTTTAAGGGAATTTTCTATACTGACGAGGAAAATGCTTGGCTTGATAAAACGATTTTTAATATTGAGCTCTTGGGGGATAGGTATAAGAGGGCAATTGCTTATTTTTCTTTATTTCAATCGTGTATTATTAAAAGGCCGTATAATTTATTTCATAGAGCAAACTTGTACTTACGACTATCGACAGTAAAGCGCAGTTTTGGCAACAAAGCGACATGGGACAAGTCTTTCGAAAGTTGTTTTCGACATTTCGCAGCAGAAGCCAATAGCTCAATATTCTCAAACGGTAAAAATTGTGTTGCCCTAAATAAAGACGTAGTAACTTTTGATTCAAAAAACATTGACCTAGTATATCTTGACCCACCGTACATCTCTAGCAACGGTGTAGGCACGGACTACTTAGATTTCTATCACTTTCTAGAGGGAATAGCCAACTACAAAACTTGGAACAATAAGATTAATCATAGATATAAGCATTTACCTATAAAAAATAAGAAAAAGAACCCGTGGACTAATAAAAATCAGATAGAAAGAGAGTTCCATAAAATAATAAGTAAGTTTTCTGATTCCACAATAGTCATTTCTTATAGAAGCGACGGTATCCCGAGCATTGAACAGATATGTGATATACTTTCACAATATGGTAAAGAAATGTGCGTGGTATCTAATAGGGACTACAAGTACGCTTTGTCACACTCGAAAACAAAAGAGGTGCTAATCATTAGCAAATAACTTAAGCTAAGTCGTTTTGGTTTTGTTTTAGGCTACCTGGTTTGATATAAAAGAAGTGACTACGATGAAGCTCGTGCCGGGTTTTGCCGAAACAGTGGGAGCAGCGTTAGCAATGCGCCACTTATAGGTTATAATAAACATATGCTTCACAGCCTCACGCGCCAACTCGAAACGCTTGCCCAAGGTAACGAATCCTACGCCGCCTTTAATCAGCGTATCGTTAATACCAAGATGCCGGTCATCGGCGTACGCGTACCGGATTTGCGGCGGCTGGCGAGGGAACTGGCGCCCGACATGAGCGCAGCGGACATCAGCAAATTACTAACGGCCAAGAACAAGTCATTTGACTACGTGCTGCTATGCGGGCTGCTGATCACACACGCTCGGCTTGATGACCAAACGGCGATTGATCTAGCAAAGCGCTACCTTCCACTCGTTGATTCGTGGGCGCACATTGATGTGTTCATCGAGAAAAAGCGGCGCTTTGCCGGCGAACTGTGGTGGGATTTTGCGCTGGAATGCTTGCAGAGCGAAGCCGAGTTGACGGTACGTTACGGCGTAATTTCTTTGATGACTAATTTTTTGGATGAATCGCATATTGATCAAGTTTTTGCCGCGCTACGAAACGTTACACACGACGGCTATTACGTCAAAATGGCACTGGCTTGGCTGTACGCCACGGCGGCAGTGCAGTTTTTTGAGCTGACGTTGGCTGAATTAGAAAACGGACGCATCGACACTTGGACGCGCAACAAAGCTTACCAAAAAATGCGCGAATCGCGGCGATTCACACCCGAAGAGCAACGTATCATTAGGCAACAAAAAGGAGGACGCCAATGACCAGCAAACCAACCATTTCAGCAGCGGAAATTACCAAAGCGCTGGATTTTCGCCATGCCTGCAAGAAATTTGATGCTGATAAAAAGATCTCTGACCAAGATATGAAGCTGATCCTTGAGGCAATTCGCCTCACGCCAACCTCGTACGGTTTTGAACAATTCGACGTCATTGTCACCCAAGATCAGCAGCTGCGCCAGGGTCTGAAAAAATGCGCACCGATTAACAAGCCGCGCTTTGATGCCAGTCATTTCCTGATTTTTACCGCCAAGACGGCCGAGGCGCTTAGTGATCACATTGATCACATACTCCAGGACGTAAAACAAATGAACCTGGTCGAGCGCACCGCCTATAAGACCTTCTGGAAGCAGTGGGCCAAGAAAGATTTCAAGCTGATGGATACGCCTGACGGGCTGCACCAGTGGTCAGCGCATCAGGCGTATATCGCCCTCGGCTTTGCCATGCTGGTGGCAGCGGAGCGGGGGATTGACTCGTGTCCGATTGAGGGATTTTCGATTGATCAAGCGACAGAGGTACTGACAACCCACCAGCTCATCGACCCAGCCAAAGATCTGCCGGTTCTCATGCTGGCGCTCGGCTACGCCAGTCGTAGCGACCAGCCACACCCGCGCAGCCGCCGGCCGCTTGATGAGATGGTACGCTGGTATTAGCTCGGGGGCAAGAGCAATTTCCTTGTCAGCGCCCCTAGCGTTTCCTAATTATCTGTGCTATAATCGGTCAAGATTGTAAATAAACGTAACGAGTAAAGAGATGGCAAAGAAGAAGAACACGAAGCGGAAGTTGATTGGTTTGGTCAGTAATTTAAGCGGCCACCGTACGTACTACACCACGGTCAACACCCAAAACCGCACCACAAAAGGGCAGGGCAAGCTGACGCTCCGAAAATACGATCCAGTGGCCCGCCAGCACGCAACCTACACCGAGACCAAGAAAAACCTCGGCCGCAATGAAGTCAAGCCACGTAAGGGCTAATGACATCAGATCAAAACCGCTCCTCAGACAGGGGCGGTTTTTGGTTGTAGGCAAACGACCAAATCAGCAGGCCGGTTTAATTCCCATGCGCTAATCTACCGCTGCGCCACGATCATATCAAGCAGCGTATTGACATATTCAGCCGAAGCTACCACCGACGATGCGCTGTGCTCACTCAGCATACCAGTTTTCATAATGCGCCGCTCGCGGATCAAGTCAACAATTCGCTCTGCTCGCGCCAGCTCTCCCGTCTCGATATAATATTGCGCCAGCCACAAGCTAGCGACCACGCTACTATCTGGATCCTCTGCTCGTCGCTTGAACAGACCGTCAACTGCCGCCAGTGTTAGTGTCGCCTCACTAACTAGTTGCTTGGTCCAGTCAGCCTCGCCCTCAACGCCAAACATATAGGCAGCATACACCGCATCCATCGTCACCTCATCAGCACCACGCCCCGCCAGCTGCGTGCTAATATCGTCAGCGCAGGTCCGCCACTGCACCGCATTGGCCGGGTCGTCATGTTGCTGTGCGAGTTCGCTCGCTTGCTCCAATGCTGCGCGCGACAACCGCCAAACGAACGCCGCGTCGTCGTCCGCCGCCGGATTGTCCCAATTATCCGTCAAGAATGTCGCTACCTTGGCGGCCACCGATTGATATAGCTGCCGCGAGCGCTCCATGCCAACTCGCGACGTCGCAAATTGACAGAAGATAAATAGTACCGCCGCCGCATCCGCCAGTCGCATTGGCGGCCGGTCTTGACTCCACGCGGTATCAGTCGCCACCGGCTCACCATCCGTATAATACGCTGGCGCAAAGTAACCATCAGTCTCAAATATCCGCCGGCAAGCTTCGAAAAACATCGCCGCCTCATTGCCATACCCCAGCCGAATCAGTGGCCACAGCGCAAACGCCGCGTCGCGCAGACGACAACTGCCCGCCGCGTCATCAGTCAGTACCAGTCCAGATTCATCTACGTGAGCCCGCAGTGTCAGCAGGGAATTGATAAAGGCCTTACGGTGTGGTAGCGGCAATTTCTGCGCTGCGCGAAAACCGGGGCTCAGCCACTTGTGCCAGGCATCCGTCGTCCGCGCCAAGCTCCGCACCAGACCGACACTACGCGTCTTTTCGTGCAGCCCCAGCGCTTCCTTGATCGACGTCCCCGCTGCCAACCAGTAAGTACAGCGATCCGACGCCAGCGCCGCCAGCCGCAGCGAGCAGCCCAGCACCGAGTCAGTCATGCCATACTCATGCGGACAGCCCGCTAGTTCGCCATCCTCCCCGTCGCGCCACGCTCCATCCAGCCCATCGCCAAATCGCCCGACCGTCCACCGATCGAAATCACGCCCATCAAATGTCCGTAGGCCAACGGCAAACGCCCGTCGCCCACGATAATGTAGCAGCGCCCGCGAGGCCTCGACATGCTGCGCCGTGTCAATCGCTTGACCATCATCGTGCAGCCGAAACGCCTGATGCAAAAACAACCTCACCTGGCGTGTCTCAGTCCGCAGATTGACCACGTGAATATTACGACCAAATACATTAACCTTGCTATCAACGAAATCATCGCACTCCAGCACCAGCCCCAATCGCTCATGCTTGAGCACCGTGTGCGCCACCAGCGCTCCCTGCGGCAATCGCATCGTCAGCCGCCACGCGCCATCATCAATCCACGAAAACTCGCCGTCCACCCACACGCCGATCCGATGCACGGCTTGTCGATTCTGAACTTCGCGGCCAACGTGCGGGAACGACAGTGAATTCACTCGACCAAACTGATCAAGCTTAATCGCCAACGTGCCATTTGCCAGTAGCACCGCCATCAAAACCTCTCGTACCGATGCGCACTCAGCCGCCAACGCACATCGCGAATTGCGTTAACATAATAGAGGAAGGCCTCGTACGGCGAATCATACGGACTGAAATAGGCGTGGACATCGCCATCAGTAAACCACTTGGTACACATATAATAGAAATGATCAGACGACTGCAATCGCCGCCAATCAGCGATCAGCTGCTCGTCACCACTCCTCAGTACATCGGCCTCCAGCTCGTACAGATACCGCAGCGCCTCTTTCTGTAAATCATTGCCATTCCACGCTGTTAAATCGCGCTCGCTATCCGCCCAGGTCACCGTCTCTGGCATGCTGATCTCGCCAACCGGCTGATGAGCCGCCAGCGCTTCTGACACCGTATAAAAGGTATTACCACTAACCCCAAGCCACGAAGCAACAAACTGATCAAAAAAGCTAAAAATACCGCTATCCGACCACTGATGCTCGCCAAAAGTCTCATAATCCATAAACAAATTAACCAACGGCGCCTCGGCCGTCGCCTCCATTAGCCACGTCCGATATTTTTCTGCCGTCAGCGGCCAACCCGCCCACGATCGATTGCTAAACCGAAAGGCGATATCGTCACTCAGGCGATAATTCTTGAGCAGCAGTCCAATCTTGTCCGTGCCAACCGGCCGATACACATAATTCGGACTGCGCCACTCCAGCACGTCATCCCAGCCCTCGGCCAGCACACCGCTAAAGCCAGCGTTCTCCGCCCACTTAGCGAGGTCGTTGTTATACGCCAGTTCGGTATTCGCGAGCACTGTGGTCTCGACGCCAAACAGCTGACGCAGCTTCTGCTGGTGACGGCGAATTTGCTCCTCAAACTCGGGTCGCGAATAAAAGAACGCCAGGCTGTGATAATAGGGGCTTGATACCAATTCGACCTTGCCGGTGGCAACCAGCCGCTTAAAGCTCTCGATCACCGCCGGGTTAAAGCGCTCCGCTTGCTCGAGGAACACACCGCTAATGCTCAGCGACAACTTGAAATCATGATGCCGCCTGAGCAGCTCCTCTAGTAGAGCATTCATCCGTAGATACGACTTCTCGGCGACTTTGTGAAAAATCAGCTCGTTGTTTTGGGCTGGATCATTGGTCTCGAAATAATCGTGCCGCGCCGCCACGTCAAAAATACTGTATCGTCGCACCCGCCACGGCTGATGTACGTGGAGATAGAGGGTGATGCCTCGGCTCATGCCCATCTCCTTTCGGCCGATGCCTGATACAGCGTGACGCACTGCTCCGCAGCATCCCGCCACGACAGCCGAGCGTATTCATCCTTGACATTACACTTTAATGCCGATTGCAAGCCTGGCGAGCGCGCAATATTGACGATCTCATCCGCCAGCTTATCGACATCCCAATAATCAAACCGCATGATGTTATGGAGTACCTCGCCAACACCTGACTGCTTACTGATGAGCAGCGCCGTATCATGATGCGCTGCCTCCAGTGCCGTCAGCCCAAACGGTTCTGATACCGAACTCATAATGAATATATCGATCAGATAGTAGGCATCGCGCCACTGCTTACCACGAACAAAGCCGGTGAAAATCACCCGGTCGCTCACACCCAGCCGCGCGGCTAAGGCTACCAATTCATCCCGCTGCTCGCCATCGCCCGATAGCAAAAATGCGATCTTGTCGTAGCGCTCTAGCGCTCTAGCTGCCGCCCGCACAAAATAGGTCAGCCCTTTCTGCACCGTCAGCCGCGTCAACGCACCAACAATGGTATAGCCATCAGTCTTGAGATCCTCGAGGTATTTATATGTCGCCGTGTCGTACTCATGCGGCGGCAGATCAGCCAGGTCAATCGCATTATATACCACCTCAACTTTATCTGGCGGGATGTGATAATTCTTGACAATCATATCCTTGGTGATACGGCTAACCGCGATAATTCGATCTGCCATCATCAGCCCCTGCTGTTCAATCTCATGCACCAAGGGATTACCCGAATGTTCGCCCGAGCGATCAAACTCAGTGGCATGCACATGAACGATCAGCGGTGCGCCTGACACCTCCTTGGCGATCACACCGGCCTCCATCGTCAGCCAGTCATGGGCGTGGATGGCATCTGGTGGCTGCATCTGAGCAAGCCGCCTGACAAACTTGCCGTAGCGACGCTGCAGCCGACGCATCGGTTCAAGTCCGTGCTCATCGCTGTCCTCAGTATCTGGCACGACACCATGATCATACGCCCCAAGGTCATGATAGCCCGGCGGCAGCGGCGAGGCTGCATGAATATTCATATGAGTAATGGTTGGATGTTCTGCCGAGTAGGGCACAACAAAATCAATAACAATACCATGCGCTGCCAGCGCCTTTGACATCTGGTAACACGCCACACCAAGGCCGCCACAATTGTGCGGAGGAAGCTCCCACCCTAGCATCAAAATTCTCATCTTATTCCCAGTATAGACCGCCGCTTATGCTTTTTCAAGCACATCTGGCAATTTTTTCACGAGATCAAGGCATTATTTTCACAAGAGACGAATTGATATGCGCTGTCAATTCTACAGCAAGCCATTAAAAAACGACTTTCATCAAGTCGTCACGCCATAAATCGTGGCAGGGGCAGTAGGAATCGAACCTACCTCTGCGGTTTTGGAGACCGCCATTCTAGCCGATGAACTATGCCCCTACACCCCGCGCTAACGGGTTAGCTCATCTATTATAACAGAAAAAAATATTCTGCAAACTGACCCAAACTAACCATTTTGAAAAAATATGATATAAGTTATTGACAAAATAATGCTTGTGTGATAATATTGGGGAAACAACCAGTGAGGAGGATGTTATGAAATTAAGTACAAAGCTTAAGATCGTGGCGCTGTCGCTGGTCGCTGCTTTCGGAGCAGGACTGGTCTACTACGCCAACGCAGAAACAATTGACAATACCCGCGACTGTGACAAGTACGCCGTGGTGTATTGTGGTACCATGTCGGTACAAGAGATGCGCGAACGATATTTCAACAAAGGCGTATCAACAATTTATGGTGCGTTCGGTATTTCCTACGAGATGCTGAGCGGCAACTATGCCAATGGTGCAGTCTACCGTAACGGCGAGGTTCGCCTCGATAACGGCACTGTTGTCGCCACCAACGCTCGGACAGCCATCCGTAATATTAGCGGTGGTACACCGATCTCAGGCACCAACGCCAAGGTCGTCCCAGCCAGCCGCATGAGCAGTGCACAGCAAGCTTTCATTCGGCTTGATGAACAGGGTCGCTTTAAGTTCGCCATCATGACGCCATGTGGTAACCCAGTTGTCGCCACCAACGTTGTTGTACCACCAAAACCGAAACCACAGCCAGTGGCTACTTGTAAAGCACTTGACCAGCCAGTTATTAATCGCCAGACTAACACGGTCGCCCTGAAGGCTCACGCAACAGTCGAGAACGGCGCAACTGTCAAGTCATACACCTTTAGTATCACCGATGCTTCAGGCAAGGAAGTCTTCTCACGCAGCAACACTACTTCAGCGCTGACCAGCGAGACCAGCGCTACCATCAAGGAAGCGGGCACTTACACCGCTCGCGTCAAGGTCACAACCAGCCTTGGTGATCGCACCAGCAACGACTGTGTCAAGCAGTTCACCATCCAGCCAGAAACGCCAAAGGCTAACCCTGGCATCAAAATTGAGAAAAAGGTCGATGGCGTCAAGCACAAGACCGTCCAAGTTGGCAACGAATTCCCATACCAGGTAACCGTCACCAACACCGGCAACGTTGACCTAAAGAACGCTGTTGTCACTGACAATGCGCCACAAGGCGTCACCTTCCTGAGGGCATCTGAGGGTACCATCCAGAACAATACCTGGAAAGCAACAATCCCTGAGCTCAAGAAGGGTACCTCAAAGACCTTTACCATCACGGCAACCATCAAAGAACAAGTTACCGGTAAAGTCGTCAACACCGCCTGCGTTGACACTCCGGAGATTCCTGGCGACAAAGATGGCTGTGACAACGCAACCGTCGATGTACCAGAAAAAGTCGAGGCCTGCAACGTCCAAACTGGCGTCATCGAGAAAGTCGAAAAGGGCAAAGAGAACACGTCACCATACACCACTGATCTGAGCAAATGTGAAAAGATTAAGGTTTGTGACGTCACTACCAAGACAATCCGCGAAGTTACCAAGAAAGAAGCTGAAGACACCAAGCGGTTCGTCGGTATCGACAGTGAAGAGTGTAATCCAAAGCCAACCACCCCAACCCCACCAACACCAACCGCACTACCACGAACTGGTATGACCGATATGGTACTCGGTGGTCTGGGCCTGGGCGCACTGGTTACCTCAGCCCTAGCATACGTCGCCAGCCGACGCCACCTATAAGAGACTGACCGCTCCGAGAATCTTATTCTGAAGCGCGAGGTTTCAGGCGAGAATCCCCCTTGGATAAGGGGGATTTTTTGTGTATACTAACATATATGAAACCTTTGCAACTTTCTTCTCCTCACATCATTGCCATGGTGGGCGTGCCGGGGGCGGGCAAGTCGCAATTCGCGGCTGAGTTTTCTGAGATGTTTCATGCGCCGCATTTGGATTCTGGTATCTTAGCGGCATTATCTGATGATGAGGCGGCCGTCAATTATGCGAGCGGCGCACTCCTCAAAGAGCTGATGAAGACTCATCAAACCATCGTATTTGAAGGGGCAACGGAGAAGCGAGCCTGGCGGGTTGAGCTCGCCAAGACGGCCCGCGCTGCTGGCTATAAGATTCTCTTTGTCTGGGTACAGACCGACCTAGCGACCGCCAAGATGCGCTGGCTCAAGGCCAACGATAATGATGAGGGAACATTTGACACCAGGCTCAAGCAATTCTCACCACCGCACCCCAGCGAGCCATGCGTCGTCATCAGTGGTCGTCCCACCTATAACACCCAGGCGCGCACCTTGCTCAAGCGCCTGGCCGACGTTCGCCCGAATACGACAGCCGCTCCGACCCAACCGCAAGCCGCCCAGACTGATACTCCCAAGCGCCGTCCGCAACGTCCGGTACTCAGCCGCGTTCGCATCAGCTAGGAGCTATACATGCCAACCATTACCGACGCTGAATTTGGTGAAATCACGGTGAGGCGCTCGCACTTGGCGCGTCAGGTGTCACTGAAAGTCGCGCCAAACGGGCAGCTGCGGATTAGCTTACCGACGTACGCACCGCTGCTCGCAGCAAAAATGCTCATCAAATCCTCCCGGTCACGTATTCGCAAGCTCCTGGCTGAACATCAACAAGGTCACGACTATACGCACGATCAATCAATTGGTAAAAGCCACCACCTGATCATCGAGACCCAGCCCGCGCTCACCGAACCCCTTATCAAGCGCTCCGGCACCCGCATCCTTGTCAAGCTGCCGCCTGGCACCGACATCGCTACTCCAGCCATCCAGCAGCGCATTCGCGAAGTCGTCATCACAGCGCTACGCAAGGAAGCCAAAAGCTACCTACCGCGGCGACTGAAATTCCTGGCCGAAGAACATGGCTTTTCCTATCAAACCGTCAAGCTGACGCACGCCTCCAGCCGTTGGGGCAGCTGCTCGTCGCGCGGCACGATTAGCCTGAACATCGCACTGATGAACCTGCCGTTTGAGCTGCTTGATTATGTGCTGATTCACGAACTGGCTCACACCCGCCAGATGAATCACTCCGACGCCTTTTGGCAAGAGGTTGCGGCCATCGACCCAGCCTACAAAACACACCGAGCGGCACTGAAAAACCATACACCGCACGTGTAGCATGTGCTATACTAAAATCATATGAGACAAGGGATGGGCAGGTGGCGCATGGGGCGCAGTCAGCAATGCGTACGCGACGAGGTGGAGGCCGCGCCAGAGCATAGCCAGATGATGACGTTGGTAAACAGCTTGACTGATGCGGTGCTGAGTACCGATGCTCACGGTGTCATTACGATTTATAATGCGGCGATGATCGGCCTACTGGACACCAATGCCACGCTGCACGGTCATCACATCAGCGAGACATTTCAATTGCAAACGCTCAGCGGTACACCGATCGACGTGTTTGAGGAGCTCAGTAAGTCACCCTCAATCCGCACCCGTGACGACCTGATCATGCCGCTTGGCGATGGCGATCATTTGCGACTGGAGGCGACCTTTGCGCCGATTTTGGGCGGCAGCTCGAGTACCGACGGCTATGTGTTAATTCTGCGTGACGTCACCAAGATAAAAAGCCTCGAAGAGGAGCGTGATGAGTTCATCAGCGTTGTTAGTCACGAACTGCGCACACCGGTGGCCATTGCCGAGGGAGCGCTTGACAATGCTCGACTGCTCGCCGAAAAAGGCTACACCCAAAAGGTGCATGAAGCACTAGTGGCAGCGCACAATCAAGTGATGTTCCTCGCTAAAATGATCAATGACCTTGGCACCCTATCGCGCGCTGAACGTGGGGCGGCGGACGAGACGGAGACGATTAATCTGATGGAGCTGGCCAGCACGTTACACAGTGAGTTTGCGCCGCGAGCGGCCGAGAAGGGGTTGCGGTTTGACCTCGATGTGAGTGCGCAGATTGGCGTGATCAAGGTTTCGCGGCTGTACTTGACTGAGCTATTACAAAACTTCATCATCAATGCCATCAAATACACGCCTCGTGGCGGGGTGACGCTGCGGATGCACCGGCGTAACGGCGTCGTGCAATTTGCGGTAATCGATACCGGGATAGGCATCGGCAAGACTGACCAAAAAAAGATTTTCCAGCGATTTTACCGGGCCGAAGATTATCGAACCCGCG
This sequence comes from Candidatus Saccharimonadota bacterium, assembly GCA_013333695.2. GTDB lineage: Bacteria > Patescibacteriota > Saccharimonadia > Saccharimonadales > Saccharimonadaceae > Nanosynbacter. Next base: position 23,526 of record JABCOH020000008.1, read on the forward strand.
AGACCAGCGGCACCGGACTGGGACTGTACGTTGCGGGCAAATTAGCGCACAAGCTCGGCTGCACCATTTCTGTCAAAAGCCGACTCAATCATGGCTCGACGTTTAGCTTTGAGCTGGCCGACCCGCCCACGTCCGCGTGAGACCGCCCTTGCAATCGCGCCCCAGACACGCTACAATAGACTTGACAGTCTGCTAAGAAGCAGACTTTTAAATTGGGAGAAGTTATGGCACAAAAAAACGCAGCAGGATCAAAGACGAGGGTTCGCCGCATCACCGCGAAAGATGACGGGGCGAAGCAGTCGTCACCACATAAATCAAAAGCAACCTCAACCACCAAAAAAACTGCCGATAACACCACTAAAAAAGTAGCGGCGGCCACCACATCACCAAAACAACCAAAAACCACGTCCAAAAAATCATTGAAAAAATCAGGCGACGTTGGTTATTTCAAGGGCGCGTGGCAGGAGCTCAAATTGGTGCGCTGGCCGACTCGCTCAGCCACCTGGAGCATGACGGCGGCGGTGCTGGTGTTTACGTTGATCTTCGTGGTGCTGATATTGCTGCTTGACGCCGGCTTTAACTGGGGCTTTAATCAAATTTTGAAATAGGAAAGGGAAATTATGTCATCAAATCGCTACGATTCAACCCGCTCGTGGTACGCCATTCACACCTACTCGGGCTACGAGGAAAAGGTTGCTGAATCCATCCGCCAGCGCATCAACGGCGTCGACATGGCCGACAAAATCTTTGACGTCATGGTGCCGAAAGAAAAGCAAATTCAGATCAAAAACGGCAAACGCAAGGTTGTCGATGCCAAGATCTTTCAGGGCTACGTGCTGGTCGAGATGAAACTGACCGACGAGACGTGGTATATCGTCCGCAACACGCCGGGCGTGACTGGCTTCGTTGGTGCCGACACCACGCCAACACCGGTGTCCGACAAAGAAATTACCAAGATCAAAAAGCGTATGGGCGTCGAAGAGCCAAAGCATCAGATTGATTTCTCGGTCGGCGAAGTGGTCTCCATCATTGACGGGCCATTCAAGGGCTTTGATGGGTCAATCGCAGAAATTGACGCTATCAAGGGCAAGATCAAGGTCATGGTCAGTATGTTTGGCCGCGATACGCCAGTCGAATTGGACGCACTGCAGGTCAAGAAAGTCTAGCCGCCTGATCATCTGGACGCGTAGCGACACACCGTCAGGCTACCAGACATCTTTGGCTTCAACTACCTCGCTACTTTTGGCGAGGTAGTGTTGCGTAGCAAAGAGGACTAGCGCCACCGTAATTACCCCGAGTAGCACCGCCGCGATCGGCCACTGCCTAGTATCATACATCGCCATGATCAGCACCGGCACCGTTCCGATGCCACACGCCAATATCTTGCCGAACAACAGGGTTGCCAGCGTCACTTGGCTGTGACATAATCGAATGCTGCGCTTCAACAGATACGAGCCGCAGCGCCCCAGCCAATACGGCAGCATTATCACCACGCCCAAAACTGCTACTGTCATCACCGACATCAACACCAGCTGCACCACTTGTAAGAGAAACGGTACCGCACGAGGCGTCGTATCGCTCGGCGTGGTGGGCAGGGTGGGTGCCGGCTGGACTGTCTCCGGCGATACACCGAGCTGCATGAGCAAGCCACTGCGTGCCAGCCATAGCAACCCAGCACCGACGATAACCGCATAAGTGAAGATCAACAGGCTATAAGCGAGCGCGCCAAACATATTGATGAGGCGACGAACTGGCTTGATGCTGCGAACGTTCATGCTTGTATTCTAGCACAATTTTCGTTATAATACAGTGGTTACGCACGGAAAAATAAGAGGAAACTATGGCAAAGAAAGTTATCGGTAATCTAAAACTACGCATCCCTGCCGGACGAGCAACCGCTGGGCCACCAGTCGGTTCAACCCTCGGTCAGTGGGGGCTGAATATGATGGATTTCATCAATCCATTCAATGACGCCACCAAAGATATGATGGGCAAGGACGTTATCGTCCATATTCAGGTGTTCGAAGACCGCACCTTTACGTGGAAGTCGCTTGGTCAGCCAGTCGATGACATGATCCGCGAAAAAGCCGGCATTCAAAAGGGTTCAGGCAAGCCGCACGCCGAGAAAGTTGGCACAATCACTCGCGCTCAGCTTCAGGAAATTGCTGAAGCAAAAATGGATCAGCTAAACGCCATCGACATCGAAGGCGCGATGAAAGTCGTTGCTGGTTCCGCTCGCTCAATGGGCGTAGAAGTCGCCGCCTAATTTACACCTGTTCATCCAAAATTGCTCCCTGCCGTGGGAGCAATTTTATTGTGGTATAATCATTTGGTGATTACCAAAAACTTACTTGATGCCACCGTTATCGGGGCGCTGCGAGCTGACAAACTCGTCGTGGCACCAACTGACACTATTTATGGCCTGCTCGCTCGAGCTGATAGCCCGAGGGCAGTTGATGAGCTGTACCGCGTACGCCAGCGTGATCATACTAAATCCTGCATCATCCTGCTTAGTAGCGCCGACAACATTCCCGAACTCACCACCAAGCAGCGGCATATCTATGACCAGCTACACCACGAACGGCCGACCACTATTGCTGCCAGGGTCAGCCCAGACGTTATGCCGCACCTGGTGCGTACTGATGCAACCTTAGCCTTTCGGGTCGTGCTGCCAGAGACGGGGCTATCCGAGCTAATTCAATGTGTTGGCCCACTACTCGCACCAAGTGCTAACCCCGCGGGGCAGCCACCAGCCGCCACAATCAACGAGGCGATCGCGTATTTTGGCGATCAGGTGGCTATCTACGTTGACAGCGGGGAAGTGACAGGGGTAATGCCTTCACGGATCATCAAATTTACTGACGACGGGCAGCTGGTTGCCTTGCGGCAATAACTTCCACTACAGCCAACCAGGCGCCCGACGTCTTGTCTCGTAGCCCATGAACTACGACTGCTTGAACGGCCGCACCAGCTCTAGCTCTGGTCGCATCTCGGCGATGCGCATCAGTTCATTGTACTTGGCGATACGCTCTGAACGCGACATCGAGCCAGTCTTGATCTGGCCCGTACCGAGTCCGACCGCCAGATGAGCAATCGTCACGTCCTCGGTCTCGCCCGAGCGGTGGCTCATCACCGTATTCCAGCCGGCCTTTTTCGCCATCATCACCGCCTGAATCGTCTCGCTCAGCGTGCCAATTTGATTTGGCTTGATCAAAATCGCGTTGCCAGCCTTTTCAGCGATCGCCCGGTCTAGCCGCATTACATTCGTCACCAACAGATCATCACCGACCAGCTGCGTCGTCGAGCCAAGCTCCGTCGTCAGCGTCTGCCAGTCGTGCCAGGCCTCCTCGTCCAGTCCATCCTCGATCGACACCACCGGATACTCAGCCCGCAGCTGCTTGTACATCTTGATCATGCCATTCACATCGAGCGTGCGATGCTCCGTCTCCAGCCGATACTGGCCATTGCCTTCATGGAATTCACTCGAAGCCACGTCAAGAGCAAAGGCAAAGTCCTGCTCCAACTTGTAGCCAGCCTGCTGAATCGCCCGTGCCAGCAGCTTAACCGGCTCCATATTACCGCCGCGCACATGTGGCGCGTAGCCACCCTCATCGCCAACAGTCGCCGGGTAGCCCTCGGCCTTGAGTACCTTCGCCAGCGCGTGAAACACCTCGGCGCTCATCCGCATCGCGTCCTCGAACGTCGATGCGCCGACTGGGATGATCATGTATTCCTGAATATCAGTAGCACCGAGCGCGTGCTGTCCGCCGTTCATCACATTGATCATCGGCATCGGCAGGCTCATCGTGCCAGCATTCGCCAGCTGATTGACATAGACAAAAAGCTCAATACCCTTAGACTCAGCCGCCGCCTTGGCAACTGCCAGGCTGACCGCTAGGATGGCGTTCGCTCCAAGCCGCCCCTTATTCAGCGTGCCGTCCAGCTGTCGCATCCGCTCGTCAACCCGATGTTGCGCAAATGGATCCATGCCGCGCAGCGCCCGCGCAATCTCGGTGTTGACATGCTCGACCGCCTTGAGCACACCCTTGCCACCATACGCCAAGTCGCCGTCACGCAGCTCGACCGCCTCGTGCGAACCAGTACTGGCGCCCGACGGCACCGCCGCCCGCCCGAACGAGCCATCGCTCAGCCGAACATCGGCCTCCACCGTTGGATTGCCCCGAGAATCTAAAATTTGTCGTGCGTGAATGTCTGTGATTGTGATATTGTTCATACCTTTAGTATAGCAGAGAAACCGTATGCACCTAAATAAGGTTAACGTAAGATACGTCGAAAGATACGGCGAAAGCTAGACAACACGCTACCGAAACCGCTGCGTGGTTGCCCTCTAAGAACGTACGCTTTCTCCAGGCTAAAAGAGCCAGGCTGGTTTACGATATCACTATCACAGAATAAAGCACTGACCGTACTCCGCCTGCCAACCCCTGTAGCCGCAACTGTTCCATCACAGACCCGTGTCATATCATCGACAGTTTCCTGAGCTGCCTCAGTAATCTTTTCTAGCAGTGCTAACTCATCAGCGGCACCCTGACGAGCCTCTTTCAATACATTAGCTGCTAGGTACTTAATATCCTCATCATCCGACTGCTCAGCAACCACATCTAAACGTTCCTGTTCCGCCATAACCTGTTCCGCCCGTGACTGCAGGCTTGACGCGGCATTGAAAAGTCCATTTCGTAAATCACACAGCGCTGGACAGGTCGAGCAGCGCCTCGGTACACGCAACTCCGGCGGAACAACCCCATCCCCTAGACCAGCACCCTTAACAATCCTCTCGAAATCATTTTCATACCCACCACCCGCGCAATTACTTTCAAATCCACTCATGTTCATACAATACCATATTTAATCTATTTTTACAATATATCCGTCGTGCTTCGCCGCCTAGGCAGCCTATGCTTGCCTCAATAAACCCGGTAGTATATAACTAATCCCATGGAACACGAGCGACTAAAAGCGACCCGAATAGATTTACTCTCAGAGCTGCACAGTCCATCATTTTGGCGCAATGTCGCAAGCATCAACCGAGACCTCGCCGCATACAGTGGCGAAAAACCAGAGGATATACCGCCAGGGTATCACCCCGACAAGCTAACACAAGATTTCTCGACATGTTATTTCGACCCACAGTACCTCGGCGAAGCGGCCACCGTAACAATCGCTCACGAATTACCAGACGGTGGGCTTAGTGTTGAACAGACGAATGGTGAGCTAGGGCCGTTTACCTATACAACCGTTTCGACTGAAGAGTGCGTTACCGGTGTCGATATCACCACCGAACAACGCGTCGTCGCACTAGCAATTGGCGACAAAGCCATCCCTCTGTCACCAGAAACCCTACTACAACTTGATGTCGACAAATTGACCTCAAATGAAAAACCCCGAAATACATTCTCTTATATTTTGAACCAAGTCCGTGAAATTGACGTCCTACTGGCGAAACGACGCTATCAGATCGCTTCGCCCGAAGAGCAGGCCATGCTCATCCAAAATACGCTCGACAATATCAACAACTATCTTGACGTCATCGCTAACGATAATACTGTGTCAATCGTAACGCTACACCCCAGCCTAAGATATGATAATGACACTATTAGCGCTCAATACATTTCCGTAATAATGGAGGACAATTATCCACATTTTGCAATAATCGACCTCGACGGTACTTCTCATACTATCTCGCGCGATAATATCATTGACATTGAAATAACTGATGAATCGGTCGACACCAGTGAAAGAATCGACGTTATTAATTTCTTAAATGATGAGGCAGCGCGAAATATAATATATAAAATTGAAGATACGGCGGCTTATTCTGATGAAGATGATTTTGGCGAACTAATGAAAGACCTCGAGACTGTCGTCGGTAGCGATTTTTGCGAAAACGGTGTATTTTCTGGACAAGGTATTATATACCGACGACTTCCTTCAGGTGATATCCGTGATGAGGTCACCTCATTTACCCAACTGTAATCCGACGGATTTGATATGTTCAAGGTAAATGGCAGGGAGCGACTGGTTATCGTCTTAGAAAATATTGACGACGAATCACCCGACGATTTACTCTTTATCATTCCTGATGACACACACCTCACCAAATGCATTCGTCAGAATAAACCGAATATCGTAACGTCTAAACCCGACCGTGACTTGATTGAAGATCTGCATAACACCGCAGCCCTTGCAACTGAGCTCATTGAAAGCAACGAATTCATTAACGCCCGTCTCGGGCAACAGCAAAAAATGCTCGAGGACGTTATCGACGAGACACGATCAGAGCTAAATCATATTTTTGATACGTTATACCGAGGAAATCTGGTATCCTGTATGGCGAACAAGTATTGGGCAATCGACATCAACGTCTACGAGTCAGGCTCATACTCACCAGAGGAAATCGCTGCGCTACCGGCCGCGATGTCTGAACCTAGCGAGGAGCCGTTCGAGGTTTGCGGCGACACCATCAGCCTCGTCATACCAGAGATAGCCGAGCGCGAGGAAAAGATAACTTCAATAGCAGATTTCCCGCTCAGCCAGGGACAGCCAATGCTGCAAATCAAAGACGCGAGCGGTAGGGGACTTGTTTATTTTGTACCGATCGAGAGTGTGTCTGGCATTATGCCTTTCACTTGGAGCGATGAGACAAAAGACTAGCCGCAAACACCTCATTATGCTATAATTTCACTATTATCAAATCAGTGCTGGGAGGCAGATTCGCCCGAGGTCGCGAGTCGCCGCTTGTACCACAGAAAGGATTAGTATGGCCAAGAAAGCCGAGCTGCTAGAGAAAGCAGCAGAACTACAATTAGCAGTCAGCGAGAAGAATACTATCGCAGAGATTGAGGCGGCAATTGCCGAAGCTGAAGCAGGCACACCTGAGAGCAGCAAGCCGCACGAAACTAAAGACAAAGACGTCATCGCCGAGCGCGAGGCCGTCGTCGCCAAGGCTGGTAAGCGCAGCCAAAAAGCCCTCGACGAGGCTGCTGAGAAAGCCGAAAAGGAAGCCCGTAAAGAAGCTGGCGACACCACACCGCAGTCCGACGACGCCGAAGCTCATGTCAAAAAAGGCCCGAAGCCAATCACGCGTCCGCGCCTGGAGCGCCGCGGCAAAAAATATCAGGAAGCTGCCAAGAAGATTGAGAAAAATAAACTGTATAGCCTTGATGAAGCGTTGAAACTGGCGACTGAGACCAACCCGGTTAAGTTCGACGCCAGCGTTGAAATTCACGTTCGCCTGGGCGTCGATCCGCGCCAAGCCGACCAGAACGTCCGCTCGACCGTAGCACTGCCGCACGGCACCGGCAAAGATGTTCGCGTGGCGGTGTTCGCACCGGAGACCGAACATGCCGCTGCCAAGAAAGCTGGCGCAGACATCATCGGCGACGAGGAATTCCTGAAGCAACTGGACAAGGAAGAATTGAGCTTTGACATCTTGGTCGCCACGCCGCAATATATGCCAAAGCTTGGCAAGTACGCCCGGCTGCTCGGCCCGCGCGGTTTGATGCCAAATCCAAAGTCCGGCACCGTTGCCACCGACGTCGCCAAAGCCGTGTCTGAAGCCAAAGCCGGCAAGGTCGAGTACCGCGTCGATAAGCAGGCAATCGTCCACTTATCAATCGGTAAGGTCTCGTTTGGCGCTGATAAGTTGGCAGAGAATACCCGCGCCTTCCTCGCCAGCCTGAACGCCCAAAAGCCATCCAGCCTCAAGGGTATTTACGTCAAATCTATCGCCGTCGCCACCACTATGGGGCCGAGCGTCAAGGTTGAAACTTCGCTGTAAAATCAGCTTCTATGAAAACGCGCCCCATATTAAGCAGGGCGCGTTTTCACATTCCTGAAAAATAAACCAGCATTGTCTTGCATCCCGTTGTCATTTCTGCTACAATTCTAATGAACATTACCAAAGACAGCGCGCGACCGAAGGGAACTGAGGTATAAAAATGCCGCCGAGGGATGAAACGAACAGTTTTATTTGACGTCTTTGGTAGTGCGAGAATCAAAGACGTTTTTATTTGCCCAGTTAAAACTTGGGCAGACCAGAACCAGATCCTCCATTACCGCACGTTAACAAATCGGTCGAATCACACAAGAACCAATCAAAGAAAGGATTTTTATGGCAATTTCACGCGATAAAAAACAAACTTTGGTTGCTGAACTAACCGAGCTTCTGAAAGACGCCAAGGGTACGGCATTTGCGCGGTACCAGGGCCTGAGCGTAGCTGAATTGCAAGAGCTGCGCAAGGCTGCTCGCGAAGCAAACGTCGTCATCAAGGTGGTCAAAAACCGTTTGGTACGCGTAGCATTGCAGGGCGTTGACACCTACAAAGAAACTGACACTGACCTGCTGGTTGGCCAGCTGGTTTACGCCATCAGTGCCGACGACGAAGTTATGCCAGCAAAAGTTCTGGACACGTTTGCAAAGACGCATCCAGCACTACAGTTGGCTGGTGGCTTCTCGGGTGAAGGCCTCAGCATCAACGAAGCTGACATCAAGGCGCTGGCGAGCCTGCCAAGCAAAGACCAGCTTATCGCCGAAGTGGTGGCACAATTGTTATCACCAGTCCACGACACCGTGGGCGCACTTGGCGGCAATTTGCACGGCTTACTGGACGGCATCGAAGCCAAAGCTGCGGCTTAAGTTTAGCAATCTAGCAATTTTAATTTAATTAGGAGAAGTATCATGGCTGATATTAAGAAATTGGCTGAAGAACTGACCAAGTTGACAGTTCTAGAAGTTAACGAATTGAAAAATCACTTGAAAGAAGAATACGGCATCGAGCCAGCTGCTGCAGCTGTGGCTGTTGCTGGTCCAGCTGCTGGCGGTGACGCTGCCGCAGAAGATGAAAAAACTGAGTTCACCGTCACCCTAAAGGACGCGGGCGCTCAAAAAGTCGCTGTCATCAAGGCAGTCAAGGAAATCACCGGCCTGGGCCTCGGTGAGTCAAAGGCCATCGTCGACGGCGCACCAGCACCAGTCAAGGAAAAGGTGTCAAAGGACGAAGCTGAAGCGGCCAAGAAGACGCTCGAGGACGCAGGCGCTAGCGTTGAGTTAAGCTAATTTTTGCGTGAAACGACCGATTGTTTTCGTAGAGAAATGCCGCCCGGGACTTATACCACGGGCGGTGTTTTATTGGCAAGGGTAAAAATTACCACAGTTTTGCCCGACTATCTGTTATCCTTGTGGAAAGACGAGCCGTTAGCCGATGCGAATCGGCTGGCGGGACTTGCGCACTCACATAATTAGTGCTATATTACTCTTACGTACTATCAAAAATAGACAAGGAATGCGAGCCATATGTCTGATTTACCGGAAAAGCAAGTGAAGCGCCTCAGGACGCTCATCCAAGAAGCAGAAACCAACTTAGCGGCGGCCAAGGAGCTGCTGATCAGCATCGTTGGTGACGATGGGCAAGTCGTCACACCAAAAACCTCGTCGGACGATGTCGCTGGCAAGGTGATTGAGGGCGTGTTTGATGGTCAAATGATGATGGGGCCTGATGGCAAGAATTATCCAATCCCGGCGAACTACGCCTCGAAGTCCAAGCTCGTCGAGGGCGACATCTTGAAATTAACCATCGCCGAGGACGGCAGCTTTATTTACAAACAAATCGGCCCGGTCTCGCGCAAACAAGTCATCGGCACGCTCGTCCAGCACGACGGCGTTTACTACGTCGAGGCTAACGGCCGTGAATATCGAATCCTGCTCGCCAGCGTCACGTTTTTCCGCATCGAAGTCGGCGACCAAGTTACCATCATCATCCCTGATGACAATCCGGACGCCACCTGGGCAGCTGTCGAAGCGCCGCTATAAACATGCCGGATAACTTTTTGCTCGTTTATGCTAGCTTTAACACTGATAACCAGCCGTTTGTTGACTGTCAAATCGGCGATGAGATTAAGCGGCGGGAATTGTTTGGGCAAGATTTATCGCTCGAGTTTGACTTCTCGACCAAATATTGTACCGGCTGGGTGGATTTTGACAATCACAGTAGCCAGGTTTGTCCTGACAGCGCCACGGTTGACGGCAAATATGAAAACTGCCTGAAATGCCGTGATCGGACTGGTTTTAATCCTGCGTTTTATAACGCCGATTCCGTGTCGGCGCAGCAGGAAAAGATTAATCAAAACCCGCACCTCGTCTATCTGGCATATTTTGCGCCGGGAGTCATTAAAGTCGGTATCTCACAGGAAGAGCGCGGCATTCGGCGGCTGCTGGAGCAGGGAGCGCGCCTGGCGCTGAAACTGGAGACGTTTTCTTCGGCGCTGATCGCCCGGCAATATGAAGCGAAAATTGCCAGGCTGGACGGCATCATGGAAACAGTGGCCGCCAGCAAAAAACTAGAGCTGATCAAACACCCACTGGACACTGCGGCAGCAGAAAAAACCTTGGCTGATGCATTGGTGTGCATTCACCACCAGTTGGGGCTGGATTTCCCAAACCGAGAATTCATCACATGTGAAGATTATTTTCACACGGATGGCCGCGATCTTAGTAGTGTGATTGACATGACAGGGAACAGTACCATGGCCGGCACAGTCGTCAGTATCATCGGCCCGATCCTCATCACCGACTACGACGGGCAGCTACTGGCATACAACGTGAAAAAATTCATCGGCTACCAGGCGCAGACAGTTGACGGCGCCATCGACATAGAAATACCCAGCACGCAGCTGGCGCTGTTTTAATGCATGCCCGCGGGCAGGATTATACCTAAATCATAAAAGCCTGAACCGCCAAACAGCTTACTAATCCCGCACTTTGCGCTATAATACATAAGTAATGAGTCAAGCACTGTACCGCAAATATCGCAGTCGTAGCTTGGACGAGGTGTTGGGGCAAGATCACGTGACCAACATTTTGCGCCGAGCGCTGGAGCAGGGGAAAATCGCCCATGCGTATTTGCTGACGGGACCGCGCGGCGTAGGAAAAACATCGGTGGCGCGAATTTTAGCGCATGAGATCAATCAGCTGCCGTACGACGAGGAGGCCTCGCACCTGGATATCATTGAAATTGATGCCGCCAGCAATAACGGTGTCGACGACATCCGCGCCCTGCGCGAGAAAGCCCAAGTCGCACCCGTTTCCGCACCGAAAAAGGTCTACATCATTGACGAAGTCCACATGCTGTCCAAACCTGCCTTCAACGCGCTGCTCAAAACGCTAGAAGAACCGCCAGCACACGTGGTATTTATCCTGGCGACCACTGACGCCGACAAGCTGCCCGCCACCATTCTCAGCCGCGTCCAGCAATTTTTCTTCCGCCCCATTCCAGCGGACATTATGGCGCGCCAGCTGATGACTATCGCCGAGAAGGAGGGCTTTGCCATCGAGGCCGACGCTGCTCGGCTGATCGCTGAGCGTTCGTGCGGCGGGTTTCGCGACGGCATTAGTATGCTCGACCAATTATCAGCATTAGCCAGCGCTAGCAAGCCGCTGAGCGCGTCGGACGTTGCTCAATACCTGGGGCTGAGCGCTGCCGAGACGTTGGAAAACCTGCTGGAATCATATCAGCAGCACGCCGCGCCTGAGATGCTGAACCTGCTGGGCGAGCTAGAGAAGACTGGCACCGATCCGATCGTCCTATCTCATCAACTACTGTCGCTATTGAGGGCGCGCTTACATCAGCGGCCAGAGTTAATTACATTGGTCAAGCAGCTAATCGAAGTTGATCGCCATCCGCATCCAGATCTGAAATTATTGCCGATATTTATGGACGGAGCTGGAAGCATAGCTCATAAATCACCCGAGGCCGCACCCACGTCGACTGCGAGCCCGACTGCCGCGATCAAACCGCCAGTAGCTATTTCCAAATCGCCAGCAGAAAAACCAGAGCCACCAGCAACTGCTTCAGAAGCGCCAGCCCCAGCCGCTCAACCAGCAGAAAATTCACAAAAAACCATCCCGAAACAGGAGCAAACTAACGACTCTGCAGATAAAACAGCATCAGACACCGCCCTGACAGGTAGTCAACCGGCACCAGACAGCCCGCCAGACTCCTCCGCCACAGACATCGACTGGGATAAAATCATCGCTCTGGCCAAAGAGCAGTCATTCGCTATTGCGACATTGTTGCAACATTGTAGCTGGCGGCGAGACGGCAATACCTTGACCCTGTACGTTGGCAATGCCTTTAATAAAAAGAAGCTGGATGACGCCAAGAATCGCCCGCTTATTGCGACAATTGTGCAACAAGTCGCCGGCACCGAACTGGATATTGCGACAATCGGACAAAAAGCCCCGCCCAAAGACGCCGAGCTTGCGAAGATTGCCGAACTGATGGGCGGCGGCGAAGAAGTTAACCTGGAGGAATTATCATGAGCGAAAAAACCCAAACTGAGACCATAGCGGGCAAGTTGCCGCCGCAAAATCTGGACGCCGAAAAAAGCCTGCTCGGCGCAATTCTCATCGACGAGGAAGTCCTAGCCGACGCCTCAGAAATTGTCAAACCTAACGACTTTTACGATAAAAACCACGGACTGATCTTCGCCGGTATGATGCGGCTATTTGAAAAGCACAAGCCGGTTGACCTCTTGACCTTGACTGATGAATTAAAGCGCAAGGACGAGCTGGAGCTCATCGGCGGCTCGGCGTATTTGACGGAGCTCACCAACTACGTACCGACAGCAGCGCACGCAGCAGCGTACGCCGAAATGGTGGCGCAAACAGCGGTGCGGCGGCGCTTGATCAAGGCTAGCAGCGGCATCACCGAGCTTGGCTACGACGAATCGACAACCACCCAGGAATTATTAGAAAAAGCCGAGGCCGAACTATTCAGCGTCTCCGACCAGTCATTGAAACAGGATCTGGTCAGTCTGGAAAGTATCTTGACCGATAGTTTTGACCGCATCGAGGAGCTTCACCGCAACAAGGGCAGCCTGCGCGGCATGCGGACTGGTTACCGCGATCTGGACGCCATGACGGCGGGCCTACAGAAGTCGGATTTGATCATCCTGGCGGCGCGACCGGCCATGGGTAAGACCACGCTGGTGACTAACTTGGCGTACAATGTGGCGACGATCGAGAAAAAGCCGGTGCTGTTTTTCAGCCTGGAGATGAGTAAGGAGCAGCTGACCGACCGTATGCTGGCGGACGCGGCCGGTGTTGATAGCTGGAATATTCGTACCGGCAATCTAAGCGGCGACGATTTTGAGAAATTATCCGAAGCCATGGGCGAGATGGCAGAAGCGCCGATTTACATAGATGACACACCGGGTCTCAGCATTTTGGAAATGCGCACCAAAGCCCGGCGCTTGGCGCACGAAGGCGAAATTGGCCTGATCATCGTCGACTACCTGCAGCTGATGCAGGCTACTAACAATCACAACGGCAACCGTGTCCAGGAAGTGTCGGAGATTTCCCGCGGCCTCAAACTGATCGCCCGCGAGCTTAACGTGCCGCTGATTGCCCTCAGCCAGCTGAGCCGTTCGGTCGAGTCGCGCACGCCGCCAATCCCGCAGCTGGCCGACCTGCGCGAGTCCGGCTCCATCGAGCAGGACGCCGACATCGTCAGCTTTATTTACCGCCCCGGCTACTACGAACCGGACAATCCGGAAGTCCAAAACATCACTGATCTGATCATCGCCAAGCACCGTAACGGCCCGGTCGGCAAGATTCAGCTCTACTTCCATCCGGAGCGCCTGCGTTTTATGAGCCTCGATCGCAAGCATGATTAGAATTGTGATATAATCAATACCAATGAAAAAGCACAAACTCGCCGACTCGGCTGTCTATCGCTGGCGCTATTGGCTGGGCTACCTGGCGCTGATTGTGCTATTCTGTGCGGCCATCACCGCCGCTAGTTTGTATGCCCCAGGCGGCGTGACCGAGGCAGAAATTGAGGCACTCAATACTACCAATGCCATTTCGCCGAATCACCTCGGCTCGTTCGCCCAAACCAACTTGCCATTCCACCTCTTGCAGCGTGGGCTATTCAGCTTATTTGGCGTCACCGTCTATACCATCAAGTTGCCATCGCTCATCCTGTCGTTTATCGCCGCCGTCGCCGTATTTTTCCTGCTGCGGCGCTGGTTCAAGCCTAATGTCACCATCCTGTCGCTCGTCATCATGACCGTCACCGGCCAGCTGATCTTCTTTGCCCAAAGCTTCACGCCGCACATCCTCTACATCACCTACGCCGCACTCATCCTCCTCTTTGCTAGCCTAATCGTTCAGCGCGCTAAGGGCTCAGCCTTGTGGCGGCTGCTACTGGCGGCGACGGTCGGCCTGAGCCTGTTTACGCCGTATTTTTGGTATATTCATCTGACACTGCTGTTGGTAGCGCTGATCCACCCGCACACGCGCTACGCGCTACTCGCCAAGCGTAATCGCTTCAAATGGCTGCCAGCGATCGTCGTTCTCGTGCTCACTAGCGCGCCGGCAATGTTCCTCGCCGCGACGCATCATGATCTACTCAAATCACTGGTTGGTATTCACAGCCTCAGCTGGGCACTGGTCGATAATTTGCGGCTGCTGCTGTATCATTATTTCTGGGTTAAGCCGACCGTTATCGGCGGCCAGATCGCACCAGTGCTCGACTTTTCGGCGCTGTTTCTGATCGTGCTTGGTCTTTTCAAAACCATCCAGCACCACCACACCGCGCGTTCGTACATGATCGGCGTCTGGCTACTACTAAGTTTACCGCTGCTGGTGCTGCAGCCATCAATGACCAGCATTATTATCTTGCCGCTATTTATTCTGCTGGCCGTTGGCGTCGAGGCGCTGCTCAATCAATGGTATTCGCTATTTCCGCGCAATCCTTACGCCCGCATCACTGGCTTATTGATGCTGATGGCGCTCATCGGCGTGATGGTGCTCTCGGGTCTCGACCGCTTTACCAATGGGTATCGCCATTTCTCGGGCGCAGTGCATGAATTTAGTACCGACCTACCACTGCTACAAAAAGCCATCGCCGGCAGGCAAAACGTCGTTCTCGTCGCTAACCCGCACGAGGCGCCGCTCTACGAAACCGTCGCTCGCTATAGCAAGCACAAACTCGCCGTCAATCAACCGGCCGCGGAGGGTACTACGCTCGTCATCACCCGCGCTGAACAAATGGCGCACCCGAATACTGACGGCTGGGCGCTCGAGCGCATCGTCACCAACAGCCACGCCGAGCAGGCTGACCGCTTTTACCTCTACAAATTGGCGAAAAAATAGCGTATAATGAAAAAGTAAATTCAAGGAGGAATCAATAATTATGGCGTTTGACCAAGTCAAGATGTTGCAGCAACTGCGCAAGGCCCAGAAACAACTCGGCAAGGAAATCATTGAAGTAGAGGCCGGCGACGGTGCGGTGGTCGTCCAGATCACCGGCGAGCTAAAAATTAAGTCGATCAAGATTAATCCAAAGATGGTTGACCTTGATAATATCGAGCAGCTGGAGCACTGGATTCAGATCGCAATTCGCGACGGTCTAGCCAAAGCACAGGAAGTTGCTGCCGAGACGATGAAGCCGCTGATGGGCGGGCTGGGCAACTTGCCGTTCTAATGAAGCCGACGATTTTGCCGGCGGCGCTGACGACGCTAATTGATGAGTTTGGCGGGCTGCCTGGTGTCGGGCCGCGAACCGCCGAGCGCTATGCGTATGCCGTACTTCGGCGTGACGCCAGACGGGCTGAGCAGCTAGCGCGGGCGCTGGACCGGCTGCACACACGCGTCAAAACCTGTCCGGTCACGTTCGCGCTGATTGATCATGATCAAGAGGTGTCGCCGCTATACCAAGACGAGTCGCGCAATCGCCGCTTGATTTGCGTGGTCGAAGAGCCACTGGACATCGTGGCACTGGAGCGGACGGGGCAGTATAGCGGCACCTATCACGTGCTGGGCGGTGCGATTTCGCCAATTGATGGCATTGGCCCGGAGCAGCTGCACATCCCCGAGCTCATTGAACGGATCAAGCATGATGATGCCGAAGAACTGATCATCGCCACCAACGCGTCGGTCGAGGGCGAATCAACCGCGCTCTTTTTGCAGCGCTACCTCCAGGAGGCCGGTCTCACTATCACCATCTCGCGCCTCGCCCGCGGCATCCCCGTCGGCGTCGACCTCGAATACGCCGACCAAATCACGCTGACGCATGCGCTGGAAGGACGACGAACGCTGTAGCTTGCTAAGGCCATCCTGCTTTTGCTACAATACAACCATGAAACCAGAGGTGGGGAAGGCACGCGCTGAGGATATCGCGGCATTTTTAGCGAAATTTGACGACGTCGAGGAAGCAATTGACGCAATCCGCGGCTTTGCCCAACCAGCTGTTTCGGCTGGTTTAGTTGACTTGCCTCTAACCGCCAAATCCGATTCAACCGCTAAGGTTACGACACCGCCCGCTGCCGCACCAGAACGCTCCAGTCGCTGCCACATCGCCGTAACCGACCTCGCCAAATCTTACCGTGTCGGCCGCCAGACCATTCCAGCGCTCGGCGGCGTTAGCCTTGATATTTTCGCTGGCGAATTCGTAGCCATCACTGGCGCTAGCGGCTCGGGCAAAAGTACTTTACTGCAGCTCATCGGCGGGCTCGACAAGCCGTCCGCTGGTCAAATCCTCATCAACGACCAGCCGCTCAGCCGCTTGTCTGACCGGCAACTGTCGCGGTTCCGATCGCGCGAAATCGGCTTTGTTTTTCAATCATTTTATCTGCAGCCATTCCTAACCCTGTCCGCCAATCTGGAAATTCCCGCCATGTTTGCCCGCGTCAAGCCCAAGCAGCGCCGCGCCCGCGCCCAGGAACTCGCCGAATTGGTCGGACTAGCAGACCGAATGCACCATTTGCCGCGCGAACTTTCCGGCGGTCAAATTCAGCGCGCTGCCATCGCCCGTGCCTTATTCAATCGCCCGAATATTTTACTCGCCGACGAGCCGACAGGCAATCTGGACAGCGCCAATTCCGACCGCATCATCGACCTATTTCATCAAATTCGCCGCGAGCTCGGCACTACCGTCGTTATCGTTACGCACAATCCAGAAATCGCTGCAGCGGCCGATCGTGAAATCCGCCTGAAGGACGGGAGAATAGCCGATGCTTAGAATCACCGATTCGCTGCGGCTAGCTGGCACCAAACTCCGAGTGCGGCGTATTCGCTTGTCCATCACCGTGGTCGTGTCCGGGCTGCTTTTCGCGGCGCTGCTGGCGGGACTGACTATGCTAATGGGCGCTCAGCGGAGCATTGAAGAGTTCGATCGAGGCAGCCTGAATAGCCGCTATTTGGTGGCGCAAACCGCCATTCGGCCAAATAATATTGAATTTACCTCAAATCTAACTGCTCGCGCCGAAGCCGAACGCACGCAAATGATCAAGGACAAGCAGGCGCTGGCCGCCCGCCTCGGCCTGCCATACGACCCAAAATCCGAACCGCCAATCATGCAGTCGTTTCCTGATAGCCCACCGTACCCGAACGAGCAAAGCGTCATTGTCCAGCGGCTTATTCGCCAGGAAACCGCCAAATTACCGCGCCTCACAGCGGACGCGCAGTGGCAATTTGCCCGCACCCACGGTGCCGTGCAGCAGTTTAGTATTCAATCAATCGCCGCGAACGGTATACTGAATTATATGGAGCGGGGAATTGAGTCATTTGACGACAAGCGCCAGCAAAACAACCAGCCGACACCGCTGGAAGAATTTAAGCAGCAATTCGGCAGTATAACCACCATCGACCAATCATTGCTGGGCGGCTATCTGCTGGCTGGTGCCAGCGCTAAACCCAGCGAGATCCCGCTGATCATCCGCTACCAGGACGCCGAAGTACTGCTTGGCCTCAAGCCGCTGGATAAAAATGCCAGCAATGACACGCAACTAGCACGGCTCAAAGAATTGCGCCAAAAAGCCGGGCAGCTGACATTCAGCGCCTGTTATCGCAACCCGACTTCGCGAGCGTTACTGCAAACCGCCAAACAGCAAATCCAAGCTGCCGCCAATCAGGCTAAGAAACTATCCGCCGATTATATCAAACCAGACCGCGAATACGCCATGCCGCCTGCTGATTCCTGCGCTGCGCCGGCCGTCATTAAGGATAATCGTTCAGCCGAAGCCAAGCGCACCGAGGCTAACCAGTGCTATTTTGATCAGACTTTCGGCTCAGCCCAGCCCGAACCCGCCCAGGCTAAATTTACTTTCCGCGTCGTCGGTCTGATGCCGGACGGCATTGAAGCCACCCAAAGCGACATCGGCAGCTTCTTGCAGCAATTTTTAAGCACCCGCCTATCACACACCTGGATCATGCCGCGTGGCCCGATGACCACCGCGGCACAAACAGCACTTGAATCGACTATTCAAACCGCCAACAATGATCAAGGCGGCGCCAATAGAGACGAGACACTAGCTATCTATGAATTCAGCGACCCCAATAAAGCTCGCAGCTACCTGGCAGCCGCCTCTTGCGGCGAAGGAGCCGCGCAACCCGAACCCACCGGAGCCTCCAAAACCCAAAAATCTAATAAATCAATCTGCCTGCCGCACTACGTAGTATTCGCGTCGCCCACCGGCAGCAACTCGCTCGTCAATTACGACGCCATGGAACGCCTCAAGCCAATCATCATGTGGACATTCATCGGCGTGACGATCATCGCCGCCTTTATCTTGCTGATTATCATTTCCCGCACCATCGCCGACAGCCGTAAAGAATCCGCAGTTTTTCGAGCGCTCGGAGCAACGCGGCTTGATATTAGCCAAATTTATTTCGTCTACACCATGATCGTGGCGCTGCTTACCGCGTTGTTCAGCGTCACCGCCGGACTAATTGTCGTATACATTGCCGACAATTTGCTGGCTGGTCAAATCACCGCGACACTGCGCATCGCCATGACGCCGAAAGACTTGGCGACGACCTTCCATTTTTGGACGATTGACTGGATGGTCATCGGCGCGGTCGCCCTCAGTATCATCGCTGCCGCCGTGCTGGCGTGCCTGATACCGCTCATCCGCAACACCCGCCGCAACCCGATTAAAGACATGCGCGACGAGTAGCTCCGCCACCCCACCGAAACTCCCATCTGCTATAATAAGACTATGTTTGATACCGCCGAGCAACTCATCCAATCTGCCAATAACATCGTCATTATCCAGGCCGAAAACCCTGATGGCGACAGCCTGGGTTCTAGCTTGGCGCTGGAGGAAGTGCTGAGTGACTTAGGCAAGGCCGTGACGTTGTACTGCCCGGTCGACATCCCCAAATATCTGCGGTATATTCGCGGCTGGGACCGGGTGGTTAGCGATTTTCCAGCCCGTGCCGACCTGGCTATCATCGTTGATACCAGCGCTGACATTTTGCTCAGCAAAGTCTTAGAAACACCCGGCGCGCGGCACTTTTTGGAAACGCACCCAGTCTTGGTTATCGACCACCACACTGCCAAGTCAACCCTGAGTTTTGAGCATACCATGCTCTCTGACACGGTGGTGGCTACCGGGGAATTACTATACCAATTGTTCACGCACGCCGGCTGGACTATCAATCAGCAAGCCGCCGAAAGCCTCCTCATCGCCATCATGTCCGACAGCCTGGGCCTGACCACGCCAAATACCACCGCGTCAACCTTCCACGTGGCTGGTGAATTGACCGAGCTGGGCGCTTCCAATGCCGAAATCGAAGAGCGGCGGCGCGAATTCATGAAGAAATCACCCGAGATCTTGGCATACAAAGGCAAGTTGATTGAGCGAATCGAATATTTACTGGACGGGCAATTGGCGCTCGTGCACGTGCCATTTGAGGAAATTCAAGCCTACAGTGACGCCTACAACCCCGGCGCGCTAATCGGCGACGAGCTGCGGTTGGTCGAGGGCGTGGCGCTCAGTTGCGTTATCAAAACCTACCCCGACGGCAAACTGACCGCCCGCCTGCGCGGCAACCTACCGATCGCCGATACCGTGGCTGGCTACTTCGGCGGCGGCGGCCATCCGTACGCGGCTGGTTTTCGCGTGTATGAGGATTATGACGAGGCCGTGCGAGAATTGGTGACGGCGACGGATAAGGCTTTACGAGAAGCGGGGCAAGAGTAGGCGTTCCATTATGGATACGTCGTAAAACTATTCACTTTTCTTGATATAATCAAAGTTACCACATGAACAACTACTGCAATATCCTATTTCCAGAAATAATCAACAAAGCATTCCCAATTCTCGACGGCGCATCATATATTCGCCAGCTGGCGTCGCTTGTGCCACTCTGTCCCGACACGGCGTTTCATTTGTTTGACGATAAAAATGGAGGCTTTTTCGCGCTAGTAATGACAGATTATCCTGATCCGTTTTATCAGAGCGAGGAGTTGAAGCAGATTTCTGGCGAATATGAGTTTGAGTTCGCTTACCTCATCAAGCCATACGCCAACAACCAGCATATTGAAATTCGTCCGAACGACGATATCAATAACAGCTTTTTCGTGCCAGACCCGAAGAGTTATTATCGGTATTATCTGGCGGCGACCAAGCAAAAGCTGGATCGGTGATTTTCGCGTACATAGCGCGGAAAGCGACCACCGCTAGCGAATACGAGCCATCATTGCTACTCAAATTTATTTATAATCATAACAGAGGTGAGAGAAATATTACACCACATTTTTGACAAAATCCATTGACATTTTATTCTATTAGTGATATATATATCAGCTTTTGCTCAAGGTTTTGTCTTAGGGCGGAAGTCGCCCTTTAGCTTTGAGCTTTCTCTAGGAAAGGTAGAAGGTATGTCCAAGAGTGCCCTCATCGTGTTTGCGATCATATCGATAATCGGTGTCCTCGGAGGCAGTTTGCTGCTCATCGACGGCGCATGCTCGGACCTTGACGTCTGTGTTGGGGTCAGAAATTGTCCGGAGGCGGAGAGCTGCTCCGCAGCGTTCTTCTCGGTGTTGCTCGGTTTTCTCGGAATAGGTGTCACGGTGTATGAGATAACAAGACACATAAAGAGGTGAGGACTAGGGCTAACGCCCACCGGAAAATAGCTCGCCGTATGCGCTCAATCTGATTGAGACAATGTGATGTTGTCTCTCGGGTTGAAGAACTCGCATGCAGCTTGAGCTCATTCGGTGGGCTATTTTCATTGGAGATAGATTAGGAATTGAGACCTATTCGCCCACTCATTCTGGGTGGTTCGTCTTCATCCGCTCGTCGGCCGCCTCTACCATATCAGCAAACTTCCGACCAGCGCGGCGAGCCAGCCACCACTGGGCCAGAGCGACGGGAACGACCACAGCGATGCCCGGCCAGAGCAGGGCGACATTTGGCATGGTAAAGTCAAAGAACTGCCTGAGCGGCTCAATGCCAAAGCTCACCAAGGTCACGAACAGCACGCCCGCCATATACAGTGTCCGCGCCAGGTGCGCCCGCTTGTCCAAAATTACACCCAACATCGGCCCGACCAAAAATACCAGATAAATCCCAAAGAACGTCGCCGTCAGGACGGTCATCGTCGCCGCCTCGGCCGCCTGATGTGGATGCAGCGTCACGCCCGACCAGTAGGTAAACGCCACGGTGAGACCCGTCAGCAGCGCGATCGGCGCCACCGCCTGCAATGTGTCGCGCCAGAAATGCGCCGGATTGACCCGGTGGCGCGGCCGTGGTGGAAACAGCGTCCACATGATCGTCGGCATGGTCACCAGAAAAATATTGAGAAACGTGATGTGCCGCGGCGCGTACGGATAATTCAGCCCGACCAGCATGGTACTGAGTAGCAGCACCACGCCGTAAATAATCTTGTGAAAGAACAGGGTAGCGATGACTTCGATCGCTTGCATAATTCGATTACCCAGCTTCATACCGATCGGCAGGGACGTGAACGAATTGTTGAGTAAAATAATATCCGCCACCCGCCGCGACGCCGGAGCACCCGCGTACATCGCCACGCCGAGGTCAGATTTTTTCAGCGCCAGCGCGTCGTTAACGCCGTCGCCGACCATGCCGGTGAACTTGCCGGACTGTTTGAAATGAGCGATCAGCCGCTCCTTTTGCTCTGGCAGCACGCGGGCAAAAATTGTGTGTTCATCAGCGGCCTTGTCAAAGGCTTTGTCGCTGAGACCTGCCAATGCCGAGCCGAGGATGGCCTTATCTGGATTATCAATGCCCGCCTGGCGCGCGATGTGCTGAACGGTGCGCGGATTATCGCCGGAGATCACGCGAATGACTACGCCTTGCTCCTGGAGGAACTTGACCGTATCAATCACGCCGTCGCGCAGGGAATTACGCAAAATCACCGCGCCGATCGCCCGTCCAGAGCCGTCCGGCAGATCCTTCAACTTCGTCGTTTCGTCATCAAACTCCGCCAGCATCAGCACCCGTAGGCCACTGTCTGCCCACTCGTCCAGCTGGCGCTGCAACATGGTGTCAACCGGCGCTAGCTTGGCCACAAACTCCGGCGCCCCCATCATCAATGTCCGCACCGTGCCGTCGACCTTCGCCCGGACGCCCGCCATCTTGCGTGCCGAGGAAAAGGCCATTACCTCGATAATTTCCGAGTGCTTGGGCGGCGTGATTTCCGCGAGGATCGCTTGCCCGGTGATATTGCCGCCGCTGGTTTCATGAGCGACGAGGGCAGCGAGGGAGGCAACGGCTGACTCAGAAAAATCCGAAACCCGAGCGACCAACGGGCGTGCAGCGTGTAGCTTTTCTGAGGTAGCTGTCGCCGAGTTTGTCGATACACCCAACTCATTAAACGCCACCACCCGCTCCAGCGTCACCTCGTCGCTGGTCAGCGTGCCAGTCTTGTCCACCGCCAACAGATTGAGCAGCGCCATCGCCTCAATCGCCGCCAATTTCTGCGGCAACACCTTGGCCTGCGCCAGCCGCAGCGAGCCGAACGCCAGCAGTAGGGAACTAGCCAGCAGCAGCCCCTCCGGCACCACCGTCACCGCCGCCGAAGTAATCGTCTTGAGGATAATCACCACGTTATCACCCGACAAATAATACACGGTAAAAATCAGCGCCGCCAGCACAATCGCGCCGTATGTCAAGAAGGTAATTGCTCGCCAAATCGCTCGCTGCAGCGGTGTCAATTCCGGTTTGTAGCGCTTGAGGACTTGGCTGATGGTGCCGGCCTTCGTCTGGTCGCCGACCGCCGTGACCCGCGCCGTACCTTCGCCTGCCAGCACCGTGGTTGCCGCGAGCACCGTGTCGCCAACCGCTTTCTCAATCGCCGCCGACTCGCCAGTTAGCATACTTTCATTGAGCTCCAAGCCCTTCGACACCGTCACTGTCGCGTCCGCTGGCAGCTCATCACCGGCCCTGAGAATAATCTCATCGCCCACCACCAGCGAATCATACGGCACCTCCACCGCCTGGCCATCACGCAGCACCCGCGCCCTGGGCGCACTCATCAACTCCAGCCGGTGCAATACCCGCTTGGCACGAATTTCCTGAACGATGCCGATCAGCGAATTGACCACGATCACCACCGAAATAAACCAAGCATCGCGGTACTCGCGCACATAAATCAGCGCCCCAGCCAGCAGGAAAATCGCCAGCACAATCGGCGACAGTAAATTTCTCTTGATGATGTCTAGATAATCTCGCATTATATTGCCTCGCTCCTTTTGTAATGTAATCGCGCACCGACACGATAGCCGCCGCGAGCGTCCGGGTCAAATTGGTATATTTCACCGCGCTTAACTTCTGATATGACGACTAGGGCTGGATTATACGGCACCAGCGTTCGATAGTATATCAAGTCATCCGGCGAAGTCACATTCATCCCCGGAAAGACCGCCTGGAACTTCTCGGTCGCCACATCGTCAAAGTAATTCGGCTGGTGTTTTGGCGGTACGAATCGCTCTGGCCGCAGACCCATTCGCCGCACCAACCGCTTGACGTCGCCCAGCGTCATGATGGCCCGCGCTGTGATGTAAGCCAACAATTCACCCGTCCTATCAAGCGCCACCGTCGCCTGCGCCGTGCGACTGACATCGCTCATCGGCAGCACGACCGACTGGATCTCGACCGTCAGTCCAAACTGATCATCAATCAGCGCCGCGAGCGCCCGTTCATCGTGCATACCTACTATTTTACCATTGTTACCAGCGCTTGTGCCAGCGTGCTACAATTGACTCATGGATTTTCAAACTCGCTACGCCAAGCTGAACACTAATCAGCGCCAGGCGGTCGATTATATTCACGGTTCGCTCCTGGTGATCGCCGGGCCGGGCACGGGCAAGACCGAGCTGCTGAGCATGCGCACCGCCCAGATTTTGCGCCAGACCGACACGCTGCCGGATAGTATTTTATGCCTGACGTTTACCGAGAGCGGCGCCGCCAACATGCGCCAGCGCCTCCGCCAGATCATCGGCGAGGACGCCTATAAAATCGCCATTCACACTTTTCACAGCTTTGGCACGGAGATTATCAATCAACACCGCCAATATTTTTTCCGCGGCGCCGATGCTCAGCCGGCGGATGAACTGACGCAGCACCAAATCGTCACGGGGATTCTCGAGGAACTTGATTGGCGTAATCCACTGAGCGTTAAAAACAACGGCGAATTCGTCTACACCAGCGAGCTAATCCGAGTCATTTCCGAGTTCAAGCAGAGCGGCCTCACGCCGGCGGAACTGCGGCTAGTGATGGCGGATAATCAGCGCGTCATTACCGACATTACCTCTGACATCCAGCAGGTATTTGCGACCAAAATTTCTAAAAAAACTATTGAATTATTTGCGCCGCTGGCGGAGAAGATTGCCGAGAGAATCGGCGAAGGAAAATCTGCTAAAACCAGCAGGGGAGGCGCTACAGAGCTTTCTGAAAATGCCGCCAGCTCAGCGTCGCATCACGCCGCACCATCCGCCGCGCTGCCGTCCTCCATCACCCCGTACGCCCAGGTTCTGGCACTCAGCATCGCCCATACGGCCCAAGAGGCCATCGACGCCAACTCCACCAAGCCGCTAACCGCCTGGAAAAACAAGTGGTGCGAAAAGAACGCCACCGGCGAGTTCATCCTGAAAGATTTCGCCGCCAGCGAGAAATTATCCGCCGCCATTGACGTCTACGAAGCATATGGCGACGTGCTGGCCGAGCGCTCGCTATTTGATTACGATGACATGATTTTGTCGGTCATTCAAGCCTGCGAGTCTCACCCGGAACTACGCGCCAACCTCCAAGAACAATTTCAGTTCATCATGGTCGACGAATTTCAAGACACCAACCTAGCGCAGTTGCGGCTGCTGTTTGACCTGACTGGCGATGAGGACAATCCCAACATCATGGCGGTCGGCGACGACGATCAAGCGATTTTCAGTTTTCAGGGCGCGGACGTTGGCAATATCCAGCGCTTCCGCCAGCACTATCACGACCCGAAAATCATCGTGCTGACGGATAACTACCGCTCGGCAGCCGACATCCTGACGGCGGCGCGCGGAGTGATTACCCAGGGGACAGATCGCTTAGAAAACACCATTGATGGCTTGTCAAAGCAATTGACGGCGCACGCGTCCGGTAGCGGCGCCCAGGTTGAGGTGCAGGAATTTACCTCGGTGAGCGAGGAGCGGGCAGGGGTGGCCCGGCAAATTGCCGAGCTGATTAAACGCGGCAAAAAACCAGAACACATCACCGTCATCGCCCGACATCACAAGGAGCTGATCGAGCTGCTGCCATACCTGTACCGCCAGAGCCTGACGGTCAATTACGAGCGGCACGACGATATTTTAGAGCAAGATATCATTCAGATGCTGGATAAGCTGGCGCGGGTCGTCATGGCGATTCATCAAAACAACCTCGACGCCGCCAACAGCCTGCTGCCAGAGGTCATCGCCCATCCGGCGTTTGGCTTTTCAGCGCTGGATATCTGGCGATTAAGTCTCCACGCTTATAACCATCGGCAGCTGTGGCTGGAGAGCATGCTGGCGAATAACACCTTTCAGCCGTTTGGCGAGTGGCTGCTGGAGCGAGCAAAGGACGTGCCGAATCTGCCGCTGGAGGAGCAGCTGGATAAGTTGTTGGGGTTAGAAGCCGGCGAAGAGTCTTTGCTGGGGCTCCGTGCAGCAACCATCGCCCGAGCGTCCTCTGACGCCCGGCGCGTAAAGAGGAGTGCTGAGGAAAGCTCCTCGCCCAATTCTCTCGCCGCCCACTACTTCTCGCCCGAAGCCCTCGCTCAAAACCCCGACGCTTACCTGACCACGCTCGAGAGCCTGCGCACGCTGCGCCAAAAACTACGCGACCGCATCACCGACGCGGCCCCAACGCTGGCGGACTTTTTAGAATTCATCAACCTGCACCGCTCGACCAAGACCCGCCTGACGCATATCCGCCCCCAGGCCAGCGCCCTCGACGGCGCCATCAACCTGATGACCGCCCATAAATCCAAAGGTCTGGAATTCCCGCACGTCTTCGTCATCGGGGCAATCGACAGCGCGTGGGGCGAGAAAGTCCGCTCGCGCTCGCGGCTAATTCGCTATCCCGCCAACCTCCAGCTCCAACCCGCCGGCGCCAGCTACGACGAGCGGCTACGGCTATTCTTCGTGGCAATGACCCGCGCCAAAACCACCTTGACCATGACCTATTCTCAGACCAACGACGCCGGCAGCGACACCATGATCGCAAGCTTCCTGACTGACCACACGCCGACCATTATCCCCGCCGCTGACACGCCCGCGACGCAAATTACCGTGGCGCAAACCGACTGGAGCTCGCGGCTGAGCGCGCCGATGAGTGCGGAGCTCAAGGATGTACTGGCGCCGACCTTAGAGACTTACAAACTTTCCATTACACATCTCAATAATTTCCTCGACGTCTCGCGTGGCGGCCCGCAGAACTTTTTGTTGAATAATCTGCTGCGCTTTCCGTCCGCCAAAAGCCCTGCCGCCAGCTACGGCACCGCCATTCACGCCAGTCTCCAGCAGCTGCACAATCTGCTGCGCGCCGACCACCACCTGCCGACCGCCGAGCGCATTCTCCACTATTTCCGCACGTCGCTCGAGGCCCAGCACCTGCCGCCCGACGATTTTGCGCTGTATCTGGACAAAGGCACGGCGGCGCTGACGGCGTTTCTGGACGCCAAATCGTCCGATTTTCACGATACGGAGCTCGCGGAACTCGATTTCGCTCATCAAGGCGTCGTCGTTGGCGGCGCGCGCCTGACCGGCAAGCTGGACGTCGCCGACATTGATAAGCATAATAAGACCATTTTTGTGACTGATTACAAGACCGGCAAGCCGTCACACTCCTGGAGGGGCACATCTGATTATGAAAAAATCAAGCTCCACAAATACCGCCAGCAGCTGATGTTTTATCAACTGCTGGTCAAGTCATCACGTGATTATGGCAATTTCAGCTTCACCGGCGCCCGCCTGCAGTTCGTCGAGCCAGACATGAAAACTGGCGATATCCTCAGCCTGGAAGACACATTCTCCGATAGAGAGCTAGCGGAATTTGCCCGGCTGATCGGCGTCGTCTGGCGGAAAATAACCGCCCTGGAGCTACCAGATATTTCTGGGTATTCAGCGGATTATAAGGGGATGGTGCAGTTTGAGGAGGATTTGTTGACAGGGGCGGAGTAGGCAATTATGTCAAAAAGTATTGACATTTCTTGATTTTATTGATATAAATAGAATCACTCTCGAGCAGAGTCTGTTGCATGTCAGATACATGCGACCTTGTTTTGCTCGGCACGAGAGCAAAGCACGAAAAGACTCCGCCAACAACCCGCCCACTGGAAAGTCCAGCGGGGAGCCGCATATCTGCGGCAGAAGGGAGGTGGGAATTTATGGCCAGCGTACATGCCGCCTCACGAGCGGCAGCCGCCATACCTCCGTCTCAAAGGACTGCCGATGACTGGAAGGTCATCAACCTCGGGGACAAGGAGACTCGTAACGCGGACTTCAAAGCCCGCGAGCATGAACGAGTATACGGCAGAAAGAAGTAGTGCTTCTTGTCGATGACGGTCGGGTTACGTGCACCCCGAAACCCGCCGAACCACGCGTTCGGCAAAGGGCGTCCGTCCGCCCTCGGCCTGATTCGCCGACCGGTAGTCCGGAAAAGAATCAAGGGTGTGCTGGGTCAGGAGGCAAGGTTTTAAAAACCGCCGAGCCTCGCGGGTTCGATTCCCGCCACATCCACTGAGGGTAATGCGTCGCTCAATAGTGCGCGGCGTATGGCAGACTGACAACCCCCGGCAGCTCGTCAGTCTGTTGCGAGAACAACGTTGTTTTCGCCCCCTCCATACCTCCGCTACAGGTGGCACTCTACACCGCACCAAGTGTAGGCTGATGCCAGCGGAATGGTAGACACCATGAGGGTGTAGGTAAGCCACCTGGTCTGCCATCGGAACGGAATCTGCGTGCCTGGATCGCTGCCGTTCTTAAATCCCCCCAGGATTCGTGAGTTTCACTCGTCGCTAGCAGCCCTTCCGGGCCGCTCCGAGTAGAACCACTTGAGTCCACCACCCCGCGTCATCGTTGACACGGGGATTTCACCTTTTTTGGGGGGATGATTGTCGGGCAGGGGTAGCCACTTGTACATCCAAAAACCCTCGCTACCATACCATCAGACTCCTAGCAAACATCGTGCTATTTGACAAACATCATGATGTTTTGGTAATATCACGACATGAATGCTGCGCAATTACTCCAAGAAATTCTGATGCGAACAGGCCTCACCCAAGAACAACTGGCGCGTCGCCTAGATGTGCCGGTGCGTACGCTCAACGCCTGGGTACACCAACACATGTCGCCGCGTGCCAAAAACCTGGCGAATATTCAGCTATTACATCAAGAGATGATCGGGCGGGACACCATCGACGAGGCGAAGCGCCTCGCTACTGAACGTGCCGCCCAGGCCAGCCGCATGACGATCCGGACACTCCTGGCGAATCAAGAACTACTTGACATCCTGACGCTCCACTTGACCTACCACACGAACACGATCGAGGGTAGCACAATGACCCTAGCAGACGTCGCAGAGGTGCTGAACGATGATAATCGCGTTCTCGCCAACAAGACAGCGCGCGAACAGATAGAGGCCCGTAACCACCGCACTGCGCTCTACTTTCTACTGGATGCCTTACACAAAGAAGGGACGCATTTTACGTGGAGCGAAGAGCTGATCTTGCAAACGCACGTCCGGCTGATGAATACGCTGGTGTCCGACGCCGGACTCTACCGCCGGCACGGTGTGCGCATCACGGGTAGTCGTGTCACAACAGTAAACTATCTGCGCATCACTGAAGCAATGTCCGAGTGTATTGACGAAATGAATCAACTGCCCAAAACAGAGTCGATAGAATGGCTAGCCCGTACTCATGCGACATTTGAAAAAATCCATCCATTTAGCGATGGCAACGGTCGCACCGGGCGACTCTTGCTCTTTGTCCAGGCCCTGCAACTGGGGTTGGTGCCACCCCTCGTCACCAAAGAGCGCAAGCGAGCGTACTATACCTATCTGGAGCGAGCGCAGGTTCGCGGCGAGCTGGACGCACTGCGTCTATTTATCGCGGAAAGTATATTGTTTAGCAAAGGACTAACAACATGAACATGATATGTTGGGACAATCTACCGCAGCCATTTTTCATCTTGGCACCCATGGAGGCCGTCACCGACGTGGTGTTTCGCCATGTCGTGAAAAAGGCGGGCGCGCCCGACGTGTTTTTCACCGAATTCGCCAATGCCACCGGTTGGGTGCACGCTGGTGACAAGGCCATCGCCGGGCGGCTGGTCAAAACTGACGATGAGCATCCACTAGTCGCCCAAATCTGGGGCGGCGAGCCAGGCGACATGGAGCAATTTGCCGCTCACTGCGCAAAGCTCGGCTTTGACGGCATTGATATTAACATGGGCTGCCCCGCCAAATCCGCCATCAAAAGCGGGGGAGCAGCACTGATCCGCCGACCCGACGTGGCGATCGCTGCTATCGCTGCCGCCAAAACTGCCGGCCTGCCCGTCAGCGTCAAAACCAGGCTGGGCTATACCCATGTCGATGAATGGCGAGAGTGGCTAACAACCATCTTACGGCAAGACATAGTTAATTTGACCATACACCTCCGCACCAAAAAAGAAATGAGCAAAGTCCCAGCGCATTACGAACTCATCGACGACATCATCAAACTGCGCGATGAAATCGCCCCGCAGACGCTCTTGACCATCAACGGTAACATCCGCGACCGAGCCCATGGTCTAGAGCTAGTCCGTCAACATCCCGGTGTCAACGGCATCATGATCGGACGGGGAATTTTCAGCGATCCGTTTTGCTTTGTCAGAAGCGAGGTGAGCGAAGCATCTTCTGATGAGAAGACTGTGGATTGTTCGCGAATAGCGGACAATCCAGCCGAACGCTCGCGCCAAATCTCCAGTGGAGATTTAAGCGAAAAGTGTGCTTCGAATCAGAACGATGCGCCGTTCACCAACGCTTTAGAACACAAATCTGAACTAATCGCCTTATTACATTACCACCTCGACCTCTTTGACCACTACCAGCCAACCCTCGGCCGCCCCTACGAAACCCTTAAACGCTTCTTCAAAATCTACATCCGCGACTTCGACGGTGCCAAGGAGCTGCGCGAGCAGTTGATGCACACCACCAGCACCGACGACGTCCGTAAGATACTTGAAAAATATAAATATTATGATATAATGTGATAATGTTACCTTCAGAGATACGCGCATACGACACACTCCCTCAAAGTCAACCAAAGCGAAAACTGCGTACAGCGATAGAGAATACACCTAACGGACAACTCCTTGTAGCATATGATACACCGCTAAGTAATGTCAGCTGTGGTCAAAAATTGACATTTACTCCCATTGAAGAGTATTCTATAGGACGACATGACACCACGAGTGGTGTCAGATTCGGAAAGATATCAACAGGTAATACGGACATACCTGTAGCTCTTAAGCCTCACTGCAATGCCGCCTCTGCGCTCTCGGAATTCTGTATTACACAGCGGCTTACTAGTGAAGGGTACATTAGGCCATATCAGCCGCTGGGATTTCTACCAGACAGGAATTCTATACATACAATATCAATGTTTGAGGGTGATGTCGTAAGTTGTGACACAATTACGGATCGTACAGATGATCCTGAAAAAATACAACGCGTCCTACTCATAGGAGCAACAACACTCGCGAAACTACATAAATCAGGAG
>JABCOH020000009.1 GCA_013333695.2 Candidatus Saccharimonadota bacterium
AACGAGCTCAAACCAGAACTGGATATGTCTCAACCCAGGAAATGCAAGTAATGCATCTCAACCAGTTTGAGCCCAGTCGGCGAGCTATTTTCGGTGGGCTGTTAGCCCTTTATCGCGTTATTCTTCCTTCTCCTTCCTTTTCCGCCACTGCTGCCATTAATGGCAGGAGCACACTCACGAGTCCGCCAGCACATGCGATGATGGCCACCGGCCAGTCATCGCATATGGTTGCCCATACCTCTGCGCCGAGAAAAATTCCGAGGATGGCAATCAAGAGAACAACATCAAGAACGCGAGCGAGCATGGCATATCTCCTTTCAGTAGAAAGAAAGCTCAAAGCTAAAGGGCGACTTCCGCCCTAGACGTAACCTTGAGCAAAAGCTGATATATATCACTAATAGAATAAAATGTCAATGGATTTTGTCAAAAATGTGGTATTATATGCCTTTTTCAGCGTTTTTGGCCTGTTTGTATGCTTTGGTGACCGGTTCTAGGCCGCGGGCGACGCGTTCGCGGTTGGCTCTCAGCTGTTTTTCGTCGCGGAAAGATAGTTTGATGGGCGTGCCGGCGAAGTTGAAGGCTTCGCGCAGGGTGCGCTCGAGGTAGCGTTTGTAGCTCCAGTGGACGAATTTGAGGTTGCTGCCGTAGATGACGAACCATGGCGGTGCCATATCGGTCTGGACGATATAGCGTAGTTTTGGATGTGAGTTCTTCAGGCCGGCTGGCGGATGAGCGGCGACGGCTTTTTGTAAGAGGTCGTTGATGACGCGGGTCTTGCATTCTTGGCGGCGGCGCTTATGTATGTCAAGGGCTAGGTCGAATAATTTGGCGACGTTTTGACCGGTGACTGATGAGGTGAAGATCAGCGGCGCGTAGGGCGTGAATTTGAAATGATAGCTGATTTGCGGTGCCAGCTCGTCGCGGGTGTAGGCGTCTTTGTCTTCGACGGAGTCCCATTTGCTGACCACCAGGACTAGCCCCTTGCCTGCTTCGTCGATGATGCCAGCCAAGCGTTGATCTAATTGAACGTTCAATTCGTTAACATCCATCAAGAGAAAACAGATGTCGGCTTCGTTGATGGCTTGCATGGTGCGGAGGACCGAGAACTTTTCAATGCCGGTTTCTTGCTTGCCCTGGCGGCGGATACCGGCGGTGTCCAGTAGTTCAATGGTTTGGCCGTGGTAGCGGACTTGGACGCGGTTGACGTCGCGGGTGGTGCCGGCGACGTTGGCGACGATGGCTTGCTGCTTGCCTGCCAAGGTGTTGAACAGGTTACTTTTGCCGACGTTTGGCCGGCCGATCAAGGCGACGCGGATGATGTCATCAGGCGCGGTGTCGGTAGCTGGCGGGATGAGATCGGCGATGTTGTCAAGCAGTTCAGAGATGCCGATGTTGTGCTCGGCGGAGGTTTTGATGATGGTTTTGATGCCAAGTCGTTTGAATTCGTCGGTGGAAAGCGAACCTCTCAGGTCGGCTTTGTTGGCGATGAGCAGGACGGGCTTGCCACTCTTTAAGGCTTTTTTGGCTAGCTGGCGGTCGGCGTCTGATGGATAGACAGTAGAATCAACCATGACGAGAATGACGTCGGCCGCGGCGGAGGCATCGGCGATTTGGTCTTGGATGGTGGCTTCGAATTCGTCTTCGGCGGGTTTGAGTCCGGCGGTGTCGATGAGCCAGAATTCGGCGATTGTGTCCGCGCCACGCTCCTGCGCTGGAGTACTCTTTTCGCTTGCATCTCCACTGGAGATACTACGCGAGCGTTCGGCTGAAACGTCCGCTCCTCGCGAACGTTTCACAGTCTCCAGCGCAGGAGGTGTGACGCTTGCCGCATTCTCATTAGGAGATGAG
Organism: Candidatus Saccharimonadota bacterium; assembly: GCA_013333695.2. Taxonomy (GTDB): domain Bacteria; phylum Patescibacteriota; class Saccharimonadia; order Saccharimonadales; family Saccharimonadaceae; genus Nanosynbacter. Next base: position 1,849 of record JABCOH020000009.1, read on the forward strand.
GCGCGGCGCTTATACGAAACTTTGCCGACGACATTGTCGCGGGTGGTGCCGGCTTCGCGGGCGACGATGGCGGTGCGGGCGCGCGTCAAGCGGTTGAACAGCGAACTTTTGCCAACGTTGGCTTGACCGATGATGGCGACGGTAGGTAGTTTATTAGGCATAATTATGCTTATTATACCAGAGGCGTGAGGATTTGGGGAGGATAAGCGTTATATGCTGGATCCGACTAGACCAAAGCGATATAGCGAATAATAGATGATGCAGCCGACGAAGAGGGCTGCCAGAACGAATGCCAGGTAGCTGCTGCCGCGCCAGGCATGCTTGGTGGAGGATTTCTCGGTGCGTTTTGCCTGACGCCGGGCGATGATGGCGAATAGTATGAGCCCGGCCAAGATGACGACTTCAATGCCTAACGCATACAAATTCAGCCCGAACTTTGGCTCCTGCCCCAGCGGGATGACGTGCGGCTCGGCGATGTAGGCTTGTGTTTTATCAAGCAGGCAGATGTCACGCTCGCGAACCGGCGTGACGATGAACATCGCGAAATCCTGTGGATGAGCGAAGGGGTGGTCGAAATCTACGTAGCTTTCCTTCCAGTGATACGGAACACCGGGTGAAAATGGATTAACAGCGGGCATACACATGGTGGTGGTATAGCACGGGATTTTGGTGGGAGGCAATGAAAATAGCCCACCGAACGAGCTCAAACCAGAACTGGATATGTCTCAACCCAGGAAATGCAAGTAATGCATCTCAACCAGTTTGAGCCCAGTCGG
>JABCOH020000010.1 GCA_013333695.2 Candidatus Saccharimonadota bacterium
GGCTAACACTAGGATACGTTCACGCTACCATAAACAGAACGGGCCACACTAACCACTTTCGACTTTCAGCCAGGGGGAGTTTGGGATGCCTCCAGCGCCAGCGTCGTCTCCGTCTCTCAAATAAATATCAAGCTAGGCCTTACCAAACTTGAACGTCGTTACGATCTAAAAAGCAACTCGTAGACTTTTCCACATCACAAGGCACCGCCCAGCATGGGCATATGCGCTTATTTACGAGGCCGCGCACGACAAACATAATATCCCGCTGATTAAGTCTATGAATATTTGACTTTTTCCTATTTTATTCCCCTGCTCTATTTTTCCACAAGTACCCTATTTGATTTTTTACTATTTTAATATTATAACTATGTTTTTCTTAATCCTCTGATAAACGAACAAAAAGCGAACTAGCGGAGTAATGGGCTCCGTCTCTACCCTGTTAGTGGTGCGGCCCCGTATAACCCGGTGAGACATAGATCACCCCTATCCGCTACTTATAAAACACTCGCTGATTGACGCGCACATCAATATACGTAGGCGTCGCGCCACTACCCTGGAGGAATGTCATAGCCTTGACCGCTTGCGCCACCTGTGCCGCCGCTTCCCTGTCGGTGGTCATTTTAATGCTGTATGGATGGCCCTTGATTGATAGAAGCGCCTGGCGGACGGTGTTTTGTGGCAGGATAATTTCTGTGACTTCTAACCGGTGCTCGCGAAAGCCGGCGACAGCTTGACCGAGAAAGCTGAGAAAGTGGCGATTGATGACCTCCTGACCGGCGGCAGTCGGCACACCGCTCTGGTCTTTGACGATGACTGACGGCGAGCCCACGTAGGTGGTCGAGAACGTCACGCCTGCGTCGTCAACAAAATAGCTCTTATCACCAGAAGTCCACTGGACGACTGGCTGGCGAAAGGTAAGTTTGAGGCGCGGCCTGGCGAGCTGATCGGCCTCGAGGCGAACTGTCTTGACCTCCGGGGCCTTCTCAAGGAAAAAACTAGCTAGCGACTGGTGATTCAGTACAAACAAGAATCGCTCGACCGGACGTGCACTGAGATATTCATCAATGAGGCGGTGGTAGCGATTGGCCTCTTTGGCACTGGCTGCGTCTGGCGTTTGTACCGAGACCGTGACGGTACATTGCCATGCGAGTAGACCAATGACAATAAGCACCAGCGCACTGCTGAGGAGGATAATCCACCGCGTCCGGCGACGTCGAGATTTCGCATGCTGAACCGTGCGCTCTGAGGTCTCGACTGGCGAGGCAGTGTGGCGGGTGTTGAGATTGCGATTACGGCGATAGGCTGTCTCGAATGAACTATCCTCGTTAATTAGCGCCGCTTGACGACGAGCCGCAATTTCGCGGCGTGTGGTTGGCGTAGATTTTGCCCGAGAAAAGGGTAATTTCACCGACGTCTCCCCTGTCGACGAATGACGGTGAGGAGCATCGCTGCCATGTCTTTGGCGGCGTTGGGCTTCGCAAATGTACCGATGTTTCGCCCGAGGCCGGCCAAGATCCGCGGCGACTTGACGAGGCCAATGACCTTCTTGCTCAGCACCTCTGGCGTCTGCTCCAGCGTCGACTCCTCAACGATCACTGCCGCCAGCGCGTCCTGATACACCTTGGCATTCTTGAGCTGATGACCAGCCGTCAACATACCATTCGGCACGATCACCGCTGGCTTATGTAGTGCCGCCAGTTCCAGCAGCGTCGTCGCACCAGCCCGCGCCACCACCACATCCGCTGCTGCCAATACTTCGGCCATGCCGTGGTTAACAAACGCTTCTAATCGCCAGCCCACCCGACTATCAACACGCTCTTTCAGCTCGTCAAACTGATGCTTACCAGAGATCAAGAACACCGACGCCTCGGCCAGCAGCTGCTCGCGCGTGGCTACCACCGCTTCGTTGAGGCGCGCTGCCCCCAGTCCACCGCCAGTTACCACCACCAGTGGCCGCGCCGGATCGAAGCCAAGCTTTGTCTTTAGTTGCCGTCGCTCGGCTGCGCTGTATGGTCGGAATTCCTCAGCTACCGGAATGCCAACATACTCTGCCTTGACGTCAGGGTAATTATAATGCTCCAGCGGCGCCCCGGTGCCGATCTTGGCAGCAAATGGCGCTAGCAGTCGATTGGTCAGTCCCGGATGCGCATCCGAATCATGTAGCACCAGCGGAATCTTCAGCAGCCGCGCTGCATAGCCAACCGGCAGACAGACGTAGCCGCCCTTGATAAAAATCACATCTGGCCGCCACCTGAGCAACTTACAAAAGCTCTGAATAAACCCAACCCCCACCAAAAAGATATCGCGCAGATTCGGCAGTAAAATTGACGGTCGAAGATGAAATGCCATACTTTTACCATGGTAGCGACGGATTTTGCCAGCGATAATCGACTCAACTGGGATCGCCTCATCAAATTTGCCAAAAATACCGCGAGCGCTAGCACCAAACTTTCGATCACACCAAAACCGCAATTCGTGATCACCCGATGATCGCAACTCCTTACACACTGCCACGACTGGCGTAACGTGTCCGCCCGAGCCGCCGCCGACCGCCAAGATCTTTGCCACTTCCCTCTCCTTCCATTAATGGTTTGTGCGCCGTGTAGGCTGACAGTTGAAATGCCAGACCCAGCGCCGCTGCGATAAATAACATGCTCGTGCCGCCATAGCTGAGCAGCGGCAGCGAGATACCAGTCATCGGAATAATCCCCGTCATCGAGCCAATATTCATCAGCACATGCGACGCCACCCAGCCAAACACGCCCGCCACCACTAGCCTTAGGTGCATATCAGCCAGCCGCGACGTCACCTTGAGCAGGCTCAGCAGCAATGCCGAAAATAGCGCCAAAATAACCGACAGGCCGACAAAACCAAACGTCTCGCCCATCACTGCAAAAATCGAGTCGTTAATCGCCTCTGGCAGGTAACCTGTCGCCTGCACACTTTTACCGATGCCGAGACCTAATAGGCCGCCCGAGCCGATGGCGATGCGCGCTTGTTGGATGTGATAATTATTTTCATCCCGGCTGGCTGATTGATGCGTATCACCCTGGATAAAGGTCATCACCCGCTCGATGCGATGCGGCGATGAGAACGTCAGCACTAACGCCGCAGCCGCGATAATGAACACGATGCGCCGCAGCAGCCGAGCGTCCATCCCCGACACCGCTAACACCGACAGCACCAGCGCTACGAGCGACACACCCGTCCCCAAATCTTTCTGCAGTACCACCACCACAAACATCGACACCGCCATAATAATACCAAGTGGGATCAGCGTCTCGTTGATATCGTTGAGTTTGCCTTGGCGCACCCGCTTGGCCAAAAACCCGGCCACAAACAATAGCAAGCCAAATTTCAATAACTCCGCCGGCTGAAAACTACCCAGTCCACCCAGATAAAACCAGCGGTACGCACCATTGGTGTCCGATGCAAACGGCAGATGAAGCAACGCCCCACAAACCACCAACAAGAAACACGCTGCCAAGCCCGCGATGAACAGCCGCTTGGCCCACGTCTCGGTCAACCACCGATACGGCAATATCGCCGCCACACCAAACGCCACCACAGCAGTGATGACGCTGGCCAGCTGCTTATTAAAAAAGAAGGTGTCGCTATAATTCGCGCCGTGCGTATGATTCAACACATTCGCCCGCTGCGGCCCCAGCGCATACATCACCACCAGCCCCAACATCAACAACAGCCCCATATACAGCACGATCTGATACATCGGCCGGTGGCGACGCACCACCTTGGCGGTTGAGGTGGTAGTGCGGTTACGCAATATGACCCCCCGCCAGCGCCAGCATCACGCCGATAAACGCCATCACACAGCCAATCACCCAAAACCGCATCGTCACCTTGGTCTCCGGCCAGCCGCTGGCCTCTAGGTGATGATGGATTGGCGCTGACAAGAAAATCTTGCGCTTAAAGAGTTTTTTGCTCACAATCTGGATCAAACTCGAGCCCGCCTCAATCACAAACAACAACCCAATCACCGGCAGCAGCAGCAATGAGTTAGTCAACATTGCCACCACTCCCAAGCTAACCCCGTAAGCAAAGCTACCAACATCGCCCATGAAAAACCGTGCTGGATAAATATTAAACCACAGATAACTGAGCAGTACGCCAACCATCGTAAAGCAAAACCCCGCCAGTAACACCTGTTGTTGCAGCAAGGCAATCACCCCAAACGCCCCAAAGCTAATCCCCAGTAGCCCACCGGCCAAACCATCCAAGCCATCAGAAATATTCACTGCGTTACCAGTCGCCACCGCCGCAAACGCAAACAGCGGAATGATCAACCAGCCAATACTCACATCTCCCATAAACGGCACATGAAAGCTCATCACGCCTAACTTGACATAGAAAAACCAACCAAGCACCAAGCCAATCAGCGTAATCAGTGCGAACTTAACCGGTGCACGCATGCCGGCATCTTTCTTGTTGCTACCAAAAATATTCAAATAGTCATCAATCAGCCCCACCGCCGCGCCGCCAGCAAACGCCGCCAGCGGCAGCCACGTCTGCGCTCGATCTAAGTTAAACAATAATGTCACCAGCCCAGCCGCAATCACACTGATAATGCCAGCCATCGTTGGAATATTGCGCCGTATTTTTTCCTCATGCAGCCGATTAAACACCTGAAGCTTTTCCCCTGTCACCGCGTTCTCGCGCTGGTGCTTCCAAAACCGATATCGATAGGCAAAAAACGTATAAATCGGCGTCAGAAACATCGCTAGTAAGAACGCCCCGACACTGAGCAAAAATACGTGTGTCAATTCGTTGGTCATTGTTTGTAAAGCAGTTGCCATGGCTATCCCTTCGGTGCTAATTTCATATAATCAATCATCCAGTTGGAGATATCAGTAAAAATTGGCGCAGCGTGAATGTTACCCTGTAAGTTCTTGCGCTTGCCAGGCGCCGCGACACGTACCATTATGACATACTCGGGGCGATTTGCGCCACCATAGCCGATATACGTCGCTACTGTTTCGTCCATGGTATAGCTACCATTGATCAGTGTCTCTGAGGTGCCGGTCTTGCCGCCGACATCATAGCCGGGCTTATCTTTATCGGGCATACGCTGATTGAGAACCGCCCGCGCTGTTGACAGCATGCCGCGCATCGTGGCTGATGACTGCTCAGAAATAGTCCTGCGCAGTAGCGAAGCAGTCGAAGGCCTCAAACCGCCATTCGCATCCACCGTTCCAGCTACCACCGTCGGTCGAAAATACTGCCCGCCATTCACCACCGAACAAAACGCACTGGCTGCCTGCACCATCGTCGCATTCATACCCTGCCCAAACGTAATATTCGCGTAATTCACCTCCGCCCCCGGCCGATTCGGCGTATAGAGTAGCCCCGGCGCCTCCGCTAGCTCAATCCCCGTCGCCTCACCAAACCCAAATTTCTCGTGATAATACTCATACAGTGTCTGCCGCGCACCCGGGGTGATCGGCGATCCATCGCCCAGCCGCCGCGCAATCGTGATCATGCCGACGTTGAGCGAATTGTTAAACGCACTCTGCATACTCGTCGTGCCGCCAAGCCCCCTTAGGGCGTTACAAATTTTCCGATCCCCCACCTCAGTACAATCAGTGTTTGAGTACGTTGACTGCGGCGTCACCACACCCTTATCGATCCCCGTCGCCATACTGAACGTCTTGACAATGGAGCCCGGCTCAAACGGCAGCATCGTCGTCGCGTTACTAAACACTGCTGCGTTTTTTTGCTTGGCGTACTCGGCCGGATTATATGTCGGATAATTAGCCATCGCTAGCACCTGCCCATTATTCGGATTCATCACCATCACGCTGCCCTCGGTCGCGCCGGCCTTTTCGATACCTCGTTTGAGCGCTTCTTCGGCGTGACTCTGCACATTGCGATCAATCGACAGCGCCACATTCTCGCCCGACTTCGCCTCAACGCGCACGTTGTCCTTACTCAGCGTCAGCGGCACATTACGCACGTCCGCCACTGTTTTAAGCAAGCCATCACGGCCTTTCAGCCTATCATTCAGCGCCCCTTCAACCCCGTACTGACCCTTGCCCTCAGCATTCACGAAGCCTAGCACCTGCGCTGCCAGTTGCCCCTCTGGATAGTTACGAATCGACCCCTTTTGATACAAGATACCGACAAAATCCTTGGCCTTTAACTTCTCGGCTTGCGTGCGCGTGATGTTGCGCGCCAGCACTTCGTAGCGAGAGGTGGTGCGCTCCAGCCGCTTGGCTGCGTCGCTCACCACCTCGCCGCCCGCAACTTCCTGCAGCGCTGCGATAATCTGCTGACGCTGCTCTTGCTTGACCGTCTGGGGATCAGCGATAACCGTATAAACCGTTTGGTTGAGCACCACGGGGACCGCCGCGCCGCCATCCATCATATATAACTTGCCACGCTCGGCCGGAATGACGAAATGCCGCTGCTGACTGGCCTGAGCCAGCGACACGTATTCACTATGCTTGATGATCTGTAAATAAAACAGCCGCATCACAAAAATCGCCATCATCCCCAAAAGAATGATAGCGAGTACGCCGGTTCGAGATTGCGTTAAGTGACGTTTCATACCGCTTGTCCTATTGTACCACTTTTGCCCGAACTAGCGAGCATAGTTCGTCTGCGCCGGTGTTTTCATCGCCGATGCAACATTGCTGTGCTTGACCTTTTCGAGCGCTGTCAGCCGCGCATTCTGCACCTCTAGCTCTGACTTTTTCGTCGCCAGCTCATTCAACTGCGAATCCAGCCCCTCCGCCTCGTAGCCATAGGCCGTCGTCTTTGTCGCCTGCGTCAAGTACACCAGCCCCAGCACCATAATCATCAGCGCCACCAGCACCGTATGCGCCACTGGCCCGAGCTTGGTCTGTGATCGAAAACGGGTGGCGTTCTGGTTACGGCGAAGCTGCGGCCCAGGACGACGCGGAGTAAATGTGGTGGATGAGCGTGTGTGCATAAATAATTTCTGTGTGTGTTTAATTTGTTACGGTTTAATGCTTTTGGTGGCGCGTCATAAAGACACGGGAAATACAGCCGGCCGGCCCGCCCTCACCCTAGGAGAACGAGCCGCCGAGCTTGCATACTTTTTCCGGGAAAACTATCAAGCGAGCTTACTTAGCCGCGGCGTACCGCAACAGTCTCAGCTGCTTCTGCGTCCTGGAATTGTACTTTGATGTGGATTGGCATGGTGTCGCCCTCCTTTTTTGTTTATGTTTTTACGGCGTAGCGAAACTGAGCGCTTCGACTGCGCGGATTGTGAACATCTTCTGTTCCAGACACCGGTTTTTTCTCTGGGATGATCAGCTCGGCCTCGTAGCCGGCAGCCGCCTGCTCCCAGAAATATCGCTTAACCAATCGATCCTCCAAACTATGAAAACTAATTATTCCAACTCGCCCGCCCCGGTTAAGAAGGCGTGGCAGCAGCGGCAATAATTCTTCAACCAGCCGAAGTTCGTGATTGACCTCAATGCGCAGTGCCTGAAAGGTGCGAGTCGCCGGATGATGTTTCATCCCGCCGCGACCGACAGTGTGCTTGATCAGATCAGCCAGCTCGGTCGTTCCCCGAATCGGCCTGGCGCTAACAATTGCCTGTGCAATCCGCCTGGCCCGTCCGGGACTTTCTTCGCCGTAATGAGTAATCAGCCGCGTCAACTCATCAACCGAATACAAATTGATGATATCCGCTGCCGTCGTTTCCGTCCGATTATCCATCCGCATATCCAGCGGCCCGTCAAACCGAAACGAAAAACCCCTCTCTGCTCTGTCAAGCTGCGGTGACGACACCCCCAAATCAGCCAAAATCACGTCAAATGTACGTCCCTGCTTGACCAAATCCTGCGCTGCGCTCACAAAATCCTTGTGAATTAGCGTCGCGCCTTTCTCGGCCAAATCGCCCAGCGTGTTAATCGCGTTATCATCGCGGTCAACCAGCACTGCGCCCAAGTAATTATCCGTCCTCGTCAAGAATTCCCTAGCGTGGCCGCCGTAGCCAGCCGTCAGGTCAAGATAACTCTCGCCTTTAGCTGGCCGCAACCTATCCAAGGTCACCTCCAGGAGCACGGGAACATGAATCGGTTCGCTCATCTGAAGCGCCTCCGACTGTGGTGGATGTTCTTTAATACTCATAGCAAAAGTATACCATCCCGTAAGCCGATCCGCACGAGCGTAAGCGAGCTTTAGGGGGAGGAGGTAGCGCAGACGAATTTAGTTCGGCTGGCTACCGGAGGGGTGAACCCCTCCTCTTTTGCTGCTCGAGATCACCTAACTGGATATTTAATTCTGGCTGTTTTGTATTTGTGTTTTGTTTGTTTTTGTTGTCTAAGAGTGGAAATGTGATGATTGTCAGTGACAACCATAGTTTCCAAAAGAGACTTATGTGTGAGGTGGAGTTTTTTGGGAGGTGTTTTGAGGAAAGAACGTTGCCGTTTTTATCGTGGAGCAAATTGCCACCTGCCATCTTCAAATACCCAGATAGTTGATCTCGAGAGGTTCTCAAATTGTTAAAGTACTAACTCAGCTAATCAATCCGCATTCTCAGCCGCCATCAGCCGAAAATACGCACCCGCCCGTACCGCCACGACTTCCCGGTCAATGCCGGCATAGTCGAGTAGATGCTGCTCAATCGTCACTCGCCCCTGTTTCTGGTCGAGTGCCGAGGCGGTTTTACCGCGGCGAAACTTGACGTTCAGGTCGGCCACACGCTCATCCAGAATACTTCCGGTCAGCGCGCCCTCCACTTCCCGATCCCAGACTTGCTGTGGATACAGGTGGAGATACTTGCCAAACCCGCGAGTCAACACGACGCCGGACGCAAACTCTGCCCTGAGCTCGGCCGGGATCGTCAAGCGCCGCTTGTCGTCCAACTTTCGCTCAAAGTAATCTGTCTGCACGTCGTCCTTCCTCCGTGGTAGATTAGTTGGTTTTTCATAGTGGATGTTTGTTTTGGTTGGTGTTACCGCCAACATTCGTTCCACTACCTCCACTATACTACCCACAACTACCCACATGCAAGCCTTTTTACCCACTTTCTACCCATTTACCTACCAAACAAAAACTTTTCCACGATTCTGTGGAAAAGTCTAGTGGCGCTATACTTAACTAAACCGCTAATTAGTCGCGCTACGCCGAGTTATGGGGCATCCGATCTAACTCACGCTTAAGTCGCTCTAGTACATTGCACGTATCAAGATCCGCCCCTTGTGCAGTAATCTCGCGCAAATTTTCATCAGCAGCAACTTTATAGACGTGACAATCACCTCTTTCACCTTCATCGGTATTATCGCAGCAAATACGATACGTGTCGAACTCTATCTTCGACACATCGCCGTTTTCATCAAACTGACCGAGATCAACGTCCCTAGAGCTAACACCCAAATGACGCATTGCACCCGCTATACGATCCAAATGACTCTGCGCTGTCTGCTCACAGTCAATGAGGGTTCGTCTCATCTCCTGTGAGACTTTGAGTAACTGTTCTCTTAGCGATGGATCACTGTTTACCTCTACTGTCTCACTCATGGATTTTAACCTCCTTCCCGTGCGCACGTGTTAACCCATCTTTAGTTACTGCTATCGTTGATGAGCTGTTTCCCGTATCCTCGTCTTTTGTGGTGATTCGCATATTGCCCGCTCCCTCAATACTGTAAGGCGTTACTCCATCCAACCCGCTAATAACCGGCACCCAAGGAAACGCCTTAGATAGCGCTGGCGCTGTGCCTCTACGTCGCTGCGGTTCGTCACCAACCGTAAGAGTCCCATATCTTTTTTTCCGCACAAGTGGATGACACGAGTTTAGTATGATCGTGTCTATCCCCAGCGTCTCTATCAGGCTACGCAGGCCTTCTTTATTGTACCATTCCCGAGGATTGGGCGGTATCTTCTCGTCCGACGACATGAAAAAACGACTCTCAGAACCGTGACCAAACAGAACAAGCGTATCAAACGTATTGCTATCGACACCAGCTCCTTTTAGCTTTTTTACTACACGAGACAGATCGCTCTCGTATGGCCTATTTCAACAGCAAATGTATCGGGGGATTCTATATCTCTATACACCATCGCGGCACCATTGTGATCTCCTGTAGCCCCTCTGACAATAATCGTCGCCGGATTACCGGATTCGGTACGTCCAGTTTCTAGTAGCTTCAGCGTACCCTTCAAAGTCTCTGTACTCCAATCACCAAAATGAGTTATCCCAAGTTCTTTCTGCAGCTTTTTGGCGTTATCTAGTCCAACTCCGTCAATAGCTTTGCCCATATCGTCAACCCAATCACACCAACGGTAAACCATCGTATACTCATCATACCCCTTCCCTCTCCGATTAAACTCGGAAAGCTTCAGACCTGGCCAGCGCGCCGCAAAATATTCCCACACCATCCTATCATCTATCCATTCTCCCCTTCCATAGTACTCAATTACCAAGCGGTCGATACGGCTTACTGCATCTCCAGCAAGTACTTGACGCAGCGGCTCTGGAAAATCCTCTCGTTCTCTTGCATCTCGCGGCCAGTGGCACGGCGGAAAACCATGATCCTCCAACCACTCCATTGCCGTCTCGTAATCATATTTTGATTTTAATACTGTGACACTTCTAGCTACCTCACTGAGAGCCGCGTCCCTAAACTCCTCGGCCGCCCCTTCAGGCAATATCCCTTCGACTCTTATCAGTTTAGGTATTAAGCGCATATATTGCTGATATTCGCTGTTAGAACTATAGCGCCCGCAACTATCGGCCAAAGAGCGTGCTGAATTGATCAGCTCCCGCATTACGTGACGCAGTTTATCGGTAAGTTTTGGCATGTGCTCACAATACTTCTCAGAGAACGCCGCAACATTATCTTGCGCTAGGCGTGACAAAGTATCCCTAGCGTAAAACTGATTGTAGATTGGTGACTTTGGATTAAGCCAGTCATCATCCTCAATCAACTCTCTTAGATTAGGTACAAACTTCTCTATTTCCTCATACTTACCGGATGTAAGCATGTACATAATATAAGGATCCTCATTCCCCATGAGAAGATCGGCGTAGAAATCACACCGCTCCTCAATCTCCTCAATTCTCTGCAGTGTTTCATCGTCAAGTGTTTCTGCTGTTTCTTCCGCACCATCAGAACTTTCACTATCAGTACCACTGTTGTCTCTGTTAGCTTGGCCGTCTTCGCCGCGCGCTATAAGCCGCAACGCCAAATTGCCCACAGCCTTTCTTATCCTACCCAAGAAGCCCGGTTTTTCGACTTTTGTTTTTAGCAGGAGAGATTTCTCATCAACCTGGGACGGGGGTGTCCCCTCGCCAGCAGCACTAATGTTAGTCGTATTTGTTTCGGTCATTACTAGTTGCATAGTAGCATAATATATCAATAATGTCAACTGGCGCTATCCTTGCCCACAGCTTACGCCAGTACCGCCCCTAGATAAGCTACACGCGCAGCTTCTTGATCACCGCCCCGAACCAGCGTGCGCTTGGCCGTACCGTCCGGGCCATGGTCTGCCGATCGACTGCCACCAGACCAAACTTTGGCCAGTATCCCTTGTCCCATTCAAAATTATCGAGCAGGCTCCAGTGTAAATAACCGATTAGCTTAATATCACGCTTCAGCGCCTCGTGCATCGCTTTGATCGTCTCGGTCAGCCACCACTGCCGCTGGCTATCAGTGCCATCCGCCAGCCCATTCTCGGTGATCATAATTGGCAACTGGTAGCACTCGGCCACGTCCTCCAGTAGATACTGCAGTTTATCCGGCTGCATATCCCAGCCAAGATCACTGACCTTCAGGTACGGGTCATGCACCCGATAGCCATAAATCCGCCGCGCAAAGTAATAATTGATCGCCAAGAAATCACTGTGCCACCGCACTCGACGCAGCACCCATGTGTTCAGGAAATAATGTGCCACCCGCGCACTAGCACGACTGAGAATCGCGTCATCACCAGGATAACAATAGATCAGATGATGCGCCATCGATACTTTCCACTTTTTGCGAGCACGCGTCAATTTGTAAACTTTTTTGTGCGCCGCAACGAGGTTATAGAGCACACGCAGCATATCACGCTTACGGGCTTTATTCGGCGGCCAATGTCCCTCGAGGTAACTCTCGCCGGCATACACGGTCGGCTCGTTAATGGTCACGATCCACTCGATATCGCGCCCCAGCTCGCTCAAGACTTTCTCGACATAATACACGAAATATTTGATGTTACGCCGCTTTTCAAAACCACCCTTGGCCATAAACCACTCCGGCAGCGTAAAGTGAAACAGCGTCACCACCGGCGTAATACCCATTTTCTTCAACGTCCGCAGATACGTCCGATAGTGAGCAATCGCCGCCGCATCCCACGCGCCCTCTTGCGGCTCAATTCGTGCCCATTCAATACAGAATCGAAAGGCATTCATGTTGAGACTCTTGAGAATCGCGAAATCTTCCTCATAGCGATGATAATGATCGACGCCCCGCCCCGATACGTAGTTGTCAGGCCTAGTCGCCTCTTTTTTGATGCGCGGCCAGCTGTCGATATCACCAAATTGATGCGGCGCCTGCACGGACAGCCGCTTGGCGTGCTCTAACTCCCACGTCGTCCACTGATTCACCAGGCCACCCTCGACCTGGTGTGCCGATGTCGCTGCACCCCATAAAAACTTCTTTGGAAACACGATGCGTTCAGATTGCTTCGTTGTCATCAAAATATATTATACCAAGTTATCAGCTCATCTGCCAGTCTGGGGCTTACTGCACCACATCTTCCCCAAAATGTTTCTGTAGTCGCATCTTAATTGAGCCTTCATGCCGGCCAAGTTGTTGACTAAGCTGCTGGATGGTTGCTCCCTGCAGAAACTCCTGTTTGAGGATGTCATCGTCAGCTTTTTCCCACGGCATATAGGCTTTGGGATGGGTTTCGCGCATTTTGGCAATTTTTTGCTGCCAGCTGCCGGACTGAGATTTTTTACCGGATTTTTTCGGCGTTGACTGCGCCCGCTTCATTTCCTCCAGCATTGGACGATAGTGCTTGGCCACCTCACTACTTGCCCGCTGCAGCACCTCGTCAATCGCCAGTGCATCTGGTGAAATTTCCAGTGCCTTGCGGTTGATGCCATAGAGATACAGATTATCAAGATCCCGCACCCGACTGAGCGCCACATAGCCCATACCTTCAACGAACGCTTTTCTCAGGTCAATTTTTGCCGCGTCCAGTGTCATGCCTTGGCTTTTATGCACGGTGATAGCCCACGCCAGGCGCAGTGGCACCTGGGAAATACTGGCGCGCTTGCGCTCACCGTCACGCAATTCCCACACATCCGGCACCATCGTCACCTGCTGTCCACTACGAAACTCCACAATTGGATAGTCCGTCAGCGGCTCGAAATCCACCACCGTACCGATGCTACCGTTGGCGTACAATTTCTGCGGCGAATTTTTCACGGCCATCACCAACGCACCCAATTTCAACACGAGTTCGCTCGGCGCCAGCACCGACCGCTGCAGGCTCTCAACATACACTTTTGAACCCGTCGTCGTCTGCTGATACGTTCGCTCCTCACCCGCCAGCTCCGCCAGCTTCTGACTGTTAATGGCGTTAACATCAACATTGATAGTGTGTAGTTCAGTGATATCACCGTCAGGTGGTTCAATTTCCGTCCGCTCTAGCAACGTCTCGGCATGATGCCGCCTGATATCGTCATTTCTTAGCGCCGTCAAAATCTCCAGCAGCTGCTCGTCATTTTGTCGGTATTGCCGCTCCAGATACAGCACCGCCGGCTGTAATTCCTGCCACGCTTCCGAATACACCACAAAGCCGCCGCCCTGCTCGCCCGGACGATTGATCGGCGGCAATTGGAAAAAATCACCGCTCATCACTAGCTGCACGCCGCCAAATGGCTGGTCGTTTTCCCGGACACCGCGCAGCACCCGGTCGACCATGTCCAGCCGAAAATCATGCAGCATGGAAATCTCATCAATCACCAGCACATCAGTCTTGGTAATCACCTCACGCCGCGTTTTTGACAGCCGATCAAAAAAGTTGTTCGCCAAGTGATCACTAACGCCAATGCCGCTCCAACTGTGAATCGTATTGCCGCCCAAATGCGTCGCCGCCAAGCCCGTCGTCGCTGTTACCGACACCTTTTTACCCTGGTCACGCGCCTGTGCAATAAAAGTATTCAACAGGTGCGTTTTGCCGGTACCAGCCGCGCCCGTCAGCAGCGCCGACCGACCACTCATCAAAATCGCCAGCGCTAATTCTTGATCCATAGCTAACCTCGCGGCGGTTCGCCCTCTGGCTCACCCAGCAGTTTTTTCGATTTAATTTCGTAGCGTTTGCCGGTAATTTTGCTCTCAATATAATCCTCATTGATCAAGTTCACAAACATGTCGAGATCATTGCCATCCATAATGATGATCGCACCGTTATCATCACTCATCAGCTCCAGCTGCATCTCATCAGCATAGTCCAGCACCTGCTCTTGCTTGACCTCGCCAATCTCCAATTTCTGTAGTTTATTGATGGTCTTTTTGCGTTCCTTGACCAGCGCACTCAGATCCAAGCCCTCTGGGAAACTCAATTTATATTCCTTCTCAATCTCCGCCACTTTCTTGTCAGCAATCACCTGCTTCTTATACTCATAGCCAAACATCCGCTCAAACTTGCCTGGATTAAAGGCAAAAATATCCTGACCGACGATCAGCACCTGGTTATCGTCTGGCACCTTAAACCCGACCTCCGCCTTAAACGCGCCAAACTTGCCGTCAGAAAACTCCCACGCCAGCGCGCTTTTGAGCGTCTGCCCCTGCTGAATCAACTTGGCTGTGTAAAAGATTTTTTCTGGATCATTTGGATCGGTAAACCGCGCCAGCACACCTTTCATTCGCTTGAACTCATGCTCGGTTTCCGAAAATTCCACGATGTCGTCACGCTCGTGCTCAATCAAATGAATCAAGGTTTCCGCTCGGCCAACCTTGGCGAGGTCTGTTCGCAGCAGCACGTTTTCTTCCGCTTCGCTCAGCTCATAATCGCGCACACCAAGGCCAGTGCCTGCGCCCAAATTAACTTGATTGATATAATCAAACAAAAATAATGGCCGCAGCTGCTGCTCAACATCGCCCCTTAGGGGCATAAAATACGGCGTGTAATTTTTATTAAATAAAAACAGCTCTATCTGTAAATCATTCTTCTTCGCATCGGTTTGATTGGCCCACAAAAAAATATCAGTCGTTTCCCTCACTTCTTCCATGAGGGTAATTATAGCAATTTTTGTACTGAACCGCCAGCCAGCTTCGATTAGATTCGCTCTCCTAGCCGCGCCCGATTGGCCCACTCATCCGCCAGCTCATTCCCCTCGTCGCCCTCATGACCGCGCACCCAGCGGAGTTCCGCCTGCGAATTTGAGTATAGCTCATATAGCTCACAAACGATGTCCAGATTCTTGATCTCGCCGCCCTTCTTTGTCCAGCCGCGCTGCTGCCAACCCGGCGCCCACTTGGTCACCACATTGATCCAAAACTCGCTGTCAGTATAAATCACGCACGGTGCCTCGTCCGCGTCCTGAAGCGCCGCAATCAGCGCCTTGCCTTCCATGCGAATATTGGTCGTTTCGCCGTCCTCTGACCCCAAAATCCACGGCTGGAGATCACGAATCACCGCAAACCCACCTGGACCGGGATTTGGCGAAGCAGAACCGTCAGTGTAGTAGGTTGTCATACCCTGATTATACATAGTTTGCCGAACCTAGGCGAGTTCATACTGCAGGAAATACCACAAATCCTCTAAAAATGCATCCCGCGCCGGAGTTGAGCGCTCGTTCACCATGAGATCATGGCTGGCATAGTCGCGCCGCTGATGGATCTGCTTGAGCAGCCGAGACATCGTTTGAGCAATGAAAAGTTTCTCCTCATCAGAGACTGAGCGTTGCCGCTCTAACTGACGAATATATTTATAAATAATGTGCGCCACTTCCCCCGTTCGTGAGCGCTGCCGCTCGGCCTTGGTGACAAACTGCACTTCGACCGGTACGCCATTGTCTAGCTCTGGATGATCCATCAGGAAGGTCACTTTAGAAACCTGATATTTCTGGCCACGCTGCTTTACACTTTCATCATCTTGAATGGCAAACTCGCAGCGTCCTATATCAAACCCGTGTTGCCACATTTCCCAGCGCACGGCATTAACATAATCAACCGTACCCTGCACATATATTGCACTGGATTTGCTATTGGCCTTTTTCAGCTGAAACGCTGGGTTCATATCAATTCGCCGCTGTAAAAACTCCACGAAATCACGTGCCTGATCCTTGACCGTATCTGATATAACGGTCAGGCCGAGTACGTCCATCGGCGTATACTCCAGTTTGTCATTCTGGCGAGCTTCATACACCTTGGCTGCCCACGACCCCACGGTTTTCAGGCGATATTTTCCCTCTACTTTCTTACCATTTTTTGCTAAGAAATCTCCAATGTGAATCGACCGATTCGGGCATGATTCTTCGCTACGCGGACCGACCACTGCTTCGGTCTTAACTTTCTCAGTACCAAAAATTGTATTAACTAAATTGCGGACACCAACCTGGCGAATTGTCTCATACTGCTCGCGGATCTCCTCGATGAGATCATGCTCACCCTGCCCCTTCAGCCGAATGATATGCGCCTGTGAACGCAGGCTTGCCGCCAGCCCGTCAAATCCCATCACTTCACATAGCGGTGCATAGAATGATTCCGCCTCCAAGACATCCTGCAGTTTGGCAGACTCACGCAATGATGATGGATAGCACATATTGTCGAGTAGCTCGCAGGCCTTGATGATCACCGCCTCGATATTGGTCTTATCTAGGAATTCAGCCATCTGCTTGACATCAACAAATGGCTCGATCTGCCGCCATGCTTCAGCCGGTACCGAACCTTTATAACGATCCGTGATAATCTCTCTGATGTTTTCAGGAATAGTATTAGCCACCTGTACTCGGTGCTGGCCAGAAGCCTTTTCCGTCGCAATAAAGTCCGCTATGAGCGACGCTACATATGAACCCTGCGCACACGTCATCCCAGTTTCAGGATTCGTAAATACATCAGCCAGAGCCAAGCCAGCAGCCTGTCGACGCTCCGGTGTACACTTCTGACTATCTCTGTTATGAAAGCGGTCGACCACATCATGCAGCAGCACGGCATGAATCGCCTCGGGCGGTAGTTTCAAACCGGCAAACTCCTCCACCAGCTTCATCGTTCGCTCAGCATGCGCCGCCAAATCCTCTCGTTCATTCACGCCTTCACCCCTAAAATACTCCTCAAGTGCCAATTGAAAATGAGACTCGAGAGATGGGCGCTCAAGATCGATCTCAAATTTCTTTTGTAGCGTGCCCAGCTCTAGCTGCTCACTGCACGAAGAACATAATTCACTCATAATTCAGTTCGTTATCAAACTGGGCTATTATAACAGATGATGTATATTTAGTCAATAAAATAGGTGCCGGCGTCAGGATACGCATTGTACTGTTTCAGCGACATACTCTGGCAATACGCCCCCGCATCAAAGATCACTAGCTTATCGCCAATTTCCGCCCGGGCCAGCTGCCGCGATGCGAGATTCTCTGGGTTGCTGGGCGCTGGTGTCAAGATATCACCCGTCTCACAGCAGTGCCCCACCACGATGCACTCTCGCTGCTCCTCGCGACCCGCGAGTACCATCATCTCGTGCTGCGCGCCATACATCCCTGGCCGCGTGATGTCATTCATGCCGGTATTAAGGCGCAAAAATGTGTGACCATCCGCACCAGTATCAACGATATCCACCACCTCCGCAACCAACACGCCAGCATGTGCTACCAGCCAGGTTCCGGGCTCAATTTCTAGATGCAGTCGCCGCCCAGTTTCCTCAGCGAACTGAGATAATTTCCGAGAAAACACCTCGCAAATTACCGCTAGATCCGCCTCCTGCTCATCGCCAAACCGATGCACTTTGAAGCCACCGCCAATATCTAGAGTGGTCACCTCCGGCAGTCGCCCAACCAGCGCCAGCGCTGCGTCCATCGCCTCGCCCCACAACCGCGGATCAGCACCCGAACCAATGTGAATATGCAGCCGATCAATCGTTATGTTATGACGCCTCGCCAGCTCCAGCGCCTGTTCGGTATACGCATGCCACAGCCCAAAGCTGGAATTAACCCCACCGGTCATCGTCCGGTTATTGTGCCCCGAGCCCATACCAGGATTGAGCCGCAGACCGACCGTATTTGGGCGGCATGGACTCGAGGCAACCAGCTCCAATTGATGAAGCGACGTCGCCACGTAACGCACGCCAGCCCGGAGCAGCTCGTCGAGATTGTGCGCTGGCTGCTGGCTCGAGAGGCTGATACTTGGGCCGCTCACTCCCTGCTTGAGCAGTAGTACTGCCTCGTAACTTGAGCTGGCATCAAACTGCAGCCCCAACTCATCAAACAGCCGTATAATTTCAGGATGCGAATTTGCTTTGGCAGCATAACGTACGGTCAGGCCAAACGGCGCCTGGCACGCCAGCGCCTGCTGAGCCCGCTCACGTAGCATCCGCCTTGAATATACAAAACTCGGCGTATCAAGCACCTCGGGCAGTTGATCAATTGGAAACTTCATACCTATCCACTATCTCAGGAATTTGACTCAATGCTGTCGCTACTGGCCACGCTGGATGTTCTGGCGCCGTAACGCCGTTATATTCCGCTGTTTGAATAAATCGCACGCCATCAGGCAGATCACCGCCAATTGGCTTATCATCAACCATCCATACCTCGCCAGTCGGACACTGCTCGCGGAAATACTCGCCTTTTGGCTGCAATGTAGTGATAATCTCTACCCCTTCAAGCGACGGACACAACGCCGCCTTGAACCGCTGGTAATTCGCCGGCCCATAGGTCAAGACATGCACCGTTCCACGCTGCCTGGCCCAGGCTACCACCTCAGCCACTCCGTCGTATTCCATTCGCCCATCAGCCAGTGCCGACTGAAGCAAGAACGAGAACGCCTCCTTATCATCAAGTCCCGCCGCCCGCACATGCGCCGCGAAATCATAATAGTATGCTTTCTCAGTGCGCACATGAAAGTCAGTCCGCCGCGCCAGCTCTGCCTCGCTGTCAATGCCAAACTGCCGCCCAAGCAGCCCCCACTCTGCCTTGTCCAACTCACTCGTCCGAAACAAGGTGCGATCAAGATCAAGAACCAACTTTAAACTCATGAAAAGTAAATCCTCATTAGTTCTCGCGCGATTTTATCGCTGTCGTGACGGATCAGACTACGCAGCGCCGCCAGCGGATCGGCCTTTTTGTTATGCTGGCGAACGCCGTTAGCGATCAGGTGCTTGCCCGAGGCGTAGTAATGCTTTTTCTTGAGCTCAGCCTCGTCCCATTCCACCAAATATTCACCATTGTGCGCGTATTTATCAAGCAGTGCCTGTGGCGGACGATAATTGTTATACAGTACATAATCCATGCTCACCCCAGCAAACCGCTCGATCTCGTCAACAAAATCCGCCACCGTAAAGCCGTCAGTCTGCGTCGGCTTGGTCACTAGATTACAGACATACACCTTCTTGGCCTTGGTTTCAGCCAAAGCCCGCGTCACACCGCGCACCAGTAGTGCTGGCGCCAAACTACCATACAATAACCCCGGCGCTACCACCACGAGGTCGGCATCCAGAATCGCTTGCCGAGCATGCGGATTAATCGTTGCTGGCGGGCTGAGTTCCAGCCACGGCCGCTCATCACCTGGAATATTCGTCACCTCGATGGCGTGCTCGCCCTCAACGACCGTACCGTCACGCAGCCTCAACGATAACTTGGTATCGTCCAGCGTAATCGGAAACACCCGCCCATTGACGCCGAGCACCTCGCTGGCCGTCTCAACCGCTTGCGAAAAGCTCCCCGTCATCTTTTCCAGCGCTGCCATGAACAAATTACCAAACGCATGCCCCTTCATGCTACCCTCGTCAAACCGGTAATTGAACAGATCGCGCACCTTTGGCGAACTACTCAGCGCCACCAAACATTGCCGCACATCACCCGCCGGCAGTACGCCCAGCTCGTCGCGCAGCATGCCTGTCGAGCCACCGTCGTCAACCATGTTAACCAGCGCCGTGATACTATGGGTATATTTTTTTAAACCCGACAGCAGCGTGAAACTACCAGTTCCGCCGCCGATTACTACAATTTTTACTCCGAAATATTCTCTATTCAATTCGTATGTCATGCCCGCATTATAGCACTTCAGCGAGGCTAGACCAACGTGCCCTTTGGTAGTGGCCATTCGAGGAATGTCTGGTACTGCGTGTTAACGGCGGTCAATATATGCTCAGCCACCTTGGCTGGGTCATTGAAGAAAGCATAATCATCCGGCTGATGTCCCCGCCAAAACGGTGTTTTCATCGCCCCGGGCAAGAACAGCGCTACACGAATCGGTAAATGCTGCTCGTCCGCCTGCAGGGCCAAGCTACGGGCCAGCCCCGCCTGGGCATGCTTGGTCGCTACATACACCGCTTCGTCCCCGCGAGCTTTGATACTGCTGGTCGAGCCGATTACCGTTAGTGTAGAGCGTATCCGCTGCTGCGCCATCCTATGCCAGGCCCACTGCACCAGTGGCAACGGACCAGCGAAATTAACCTCCGCCATCGAGCGCGCATCAGGCTGATCCTCGAAATTACCGCGCCAGCCATAGCCCGCCGCCCAGACAAATTGCTCAATAGCATCGCCGCCCAAAATCTGCTCAATCCGCGCCGGTGCTGCCGCTACTTGCTCGGGATAGTACACGTCCAACGGGAATCCCTCGCCGTGCTCCTGAACGTTATGCGTCTTCCCCAGCACCAGCACGCGCTTACCACTTTCTCTGAGCTGCCTAGCCATCTCCAGTCCAAGCCCACTCGTCCCACCAAGAATAATATGCATGTGGTTATTATAGCAGGAGAAATGATGGACTGTAAAATGCCAAGCGTAGGCACCTCAGTTAAGATAATTGAGTATCTTTACTGCTCCCTCAACTTCTTCATCAGGATATCATAGCCATCCGTCACTTCATCGTCACGGTGAATGCCCAGCCTCGCCATGATGCGCCACAGATCATCTGTAACAATGACAGGATTAGCGTTATCATCGGTCAATCGCTCTAATTCCATAAAGTTGCCCAAGCCTTCCACCGAGTCGATACACACTTCCACATCATTCAGCTTGCCAGTCTGGCGAGTCTTTGATACGTCCGAAAACGGCACGAAACCTAGCTCCTTAACGATAGCGATCATGACGTCTGGATCGCCAACCTCCGTTTCGCGTTCAATACTATCCAACTGCCCAGTCACCGATCGTTTTAGGGTGAATAACGTCCGCTTGGTTTCATTTTCGCCTTGTCCATGCGTTTCGGTACGCACCCGCAGCCAAGGCACTGTATTGCCGTCGCCGCCAGCTTCTCCTGGCAGACCAAACACTTGATCGCGCTGATGCACTGGCTCGCCGAGAGCAACGCCTCTACCCGCCAGCACAGCCAACAGCCCTTCTTTATCTTGCAACCTAACTTTTATCTCAATTTCTCTCATATATAAATGATATCACGTTTAGGACACATCCACTGGACCGATAATATCCGTATTGCCAAAGTAAAAATCGGTTAAGACCTGCCGCCATGGCGTGCTGGTTGCTGCAGCATATATCATTTTACCAATATCGCCATGGCAAGCCAACAACACCGTTTGATCTGGGTGTTGATGCGCCATGAAATCAAGCACCCGCTGGCCACGAGCCAATAACTCAGGAAAAGTCTCAGCGCCGTCAGGATGCAAAAAATAGGTCACGTTTTCTGCTTTGATGATGTCCGGCGCACAAATTTCCTCAATATCAGCGACCGGCTTACCAGTCATAATGCCAAAATCACGCTCGATTAAATCGTCGTGAACTATCGGCTCGGCAAGACCCAGCGCCGCCGCTACAATCGCTGCCGTCTCGAAAGCTCGACCAAGCGGCGATGCATACACCGTGTCAAAAACTAGTTCCCTATCCTTGATGTGACGCGCCAATTGCCGCGCTTGCTGACGTCCCAAATCGGTCAGCGGCAGGTCGCGATGGCCGTTCAAAATCCCGCGCACATTGTCTTCATTCTGGCCGTGGCGAGCGATATAGATAGTAGTCATGAACCTTAGTATATCATCTCTATCAGGCGGCGAGGAACCTCGTAGAAACCCTACTTACCACTAAAATTCCTTGTTATCAAACCATCGATACCTCCCGCGAATGACGCTCCAGCCAATCAGCAATCGCATCAATATCGAGATGATCGGTCGCGATGCGGACAGCGAAATTTTCTAGTTCGCCTCGCTGTGCTGTAAAATTATACCCATTCACCTCCAGTAAAGTCAGTCCAGCGAGCATTGCCGTCCGCTTATTGCCATCAGCGAACGGATGGTCGCCAATAATCCCGCGCATCAACGCCGCTGCCTTGGCAAATACTGTTGCATATAATTCCTCGCCAAATACTACTTGATGCTGTGTTGACACCGCAGCCTCCAGTCGTCCGACGTCACGCACGCCATCTGCACCGCCGTCTTTGACAAGCACCAGTGCATGAAGCTGCAGAATCTGCTCGAGAGTCAAACTAACCATTAGCGCTTCGCCAAGTGAGAAAAGTCCTCTTTGTATCGCCTAAGGAGCGAGTTTGCAGTTTTGAGCACTTGATTATCGTCAGCC
>JABCOH020000011.1 GCA_013333695.2 Candidatus Saccharimonadota bacterium
AGTTTGTGGCTCTTTAGCTCAGTTGGTAGAGCAGAGGCCTGAAGAGCCTTGTGTCCCCAGTTCGAGTCTGGGAGGAGCCACCAAACATTGCATTTTATTCGCGGCTTTGTTACAATAAACCGTGAACCACATGCGGGTATAGCTCAGTTGTTAGAGCGCTTCCTTGCCATGGAAGAGGCCAGGAGTTAGAGTCTCCTTACCCGCACCACAATGAAACAGGCGTTTTGACGTCTTTTTTATATTGTTCAGACTAACCCAAATGGATAATTAGGGTTCGTTGTATAATTTCTGGCAAGAAACCTATAAAGAAGTTCTTATTTTTAGCTATTGACTAATTATGTTATTTATACTATATTAGTGATTACTATGAATATATTTCGTGAACCCGGATATCAACTACCAACTGATAATCAAGGCCGGAACAACCTTGAGAAAGAGTGCGGCGTCCAGTCGTCGGAAGCAGACGATCAACCACAAGACCCCGCTGTCGTGCGCTCACTGGGAGAGTTCGGACTCAGAGAACCTCTCGCGCCAGAGCCATCAGCTGACGGACAGCGTATGGATGGGCTGCCACCAGTAGATGAGATCCCTGATTTATTATCACGGCTTAGCCCTATTCTAAATCTGGAGCACGATAGTAATGAGCCTTCTGATACTGTGTATCTGCGGGCAAGAGAGGCGGAGAAAACCCCAGAAGGAGAGTGGACTCTAGAACAGCGGCAACTCATTAAAGACATAGAAACTATGGGGTCATTTTCACAAGATCCACTCTATAAGTTTGCTTATACGCCCGAGGAGTTGCACGGCTTAGTGCTCGAGCTTCTTTCATTAAAAGAAATGCGCCGGCCTAATCTAAGCGGTGTTGAGAATAAGATACTGGATATGGCGGCCTTTATTCGGGGCGAGGGCCGCGAGAAACTGGGTGGAGTAAAGGTTGACGGCCTGTTGACACGGTCTACAAATGACAGACGCCAGGGGGTGCGGTGGGATACACTAATTAACTGCGCCCGAGACATTACCAGTACAATTAGATCGGCGATAGACGGTAAGGGCGGCGGCATGTCTAATCTATTAATAGACATTAAAAGCCCCGAGAGTAGAGGTACTAAAGGAAAAAATAATATTGATCTCACGCCAGTGTATCAGTGCGTCGCTGACGTCTATGCTTTCAGGGTTATCGGCCAACGGGACGTCCCTATTTATGACAAGAACTGCGCTACGTTTATAGCTAATTGCGATATAATAAACCAATGGTATGAGGGCGTCCGGCAAACGCTAACGGGAGTCCCTCGCGAATATAAAATTCAAGGATATAAGACTGGTGCGGCTTGGACTGTTAATAACATGGTCAATATCATGAACGAGCGGCTAGCTGGCAATCATAAGAGTGGTGTTAAAAAAGACTACAGGCTGGATCCCGCTGGCGCTATTGCCCAGCAACTACACCTTGGACGTGCTGTTGAGGAAATCCGAAATATGCTCAAGATAGCAAACGCCGGCGATAACCAGTAAGGCTGGAGACGCTAGCTCTGGTTATTGGTCACGGAGTCACTCCACCTATTTGCCCAAATCACCCATCTCACCTATACTTAAACCATGAAAGCTTGGCAAGATGTCGCCTCTCTGTATCAGATTTATCCGCGTAGTTTCCGGGATACCAATAGCGACGGAATTGGCGATTTGAATGGTATTACCGAAAAGCTAGGCTATTTGGCATGGCTAGGAGTTGATACGATTTGGATTTCACCGTTTTTTACCTCGCCGATGACTGATTTTGGCTATGATATCGCTGACTACCGATCCATTGATCCGACATTTGGCAGGCTAGAGGATTTTCAAAAATTATTGGAAAAAGCCCACACCCTCGACATCAAAGTCATGATCGACCTCGTTCCCTGCCACACGTCTGATCAGCATCCGTGGTTTCAGGAGGCTCGGTCATCGCGGGACAATCCCAAGCGTGATTATTATGTCTGGCGCGACGGGCGGGACGGCAATGAGCCAAACAATTGGCAAAGTTTATCGGGCGGCAGTTCATGGGAGTTTGATGAGCGTACCGATCAATTTTATCTCCATTCGTTCCTGAAAACACAGCCGGATTTGAATTGGGATAATCCTGCGGTTCGCGATGAGATGAAAAACGTGGTGCGATTTTGGTTTGACATGGGTGTAGACGGCATGCGGATTGACGCGATTTGGGGCATTTCGAAAGACCCAGAGTTTGGTGACGATTCGCCAAATCCTGATTTTCACGGCGACCCTGAAGCTTACGGTGCATTCATTCACAACCACTGTAAAATGGGGCCGCATTTTCAAGAATATTTGCGTGAGCTGGTGTCGGTTTGTGATGAATATGATGACAAGCAGATGGTGTTTGAGTTTTATCCGGATGGGAAGTTGGGCGATATTTACCAACAGTATCACCAGGTGCTAACAGCCCATCCAAAAGCGTCGGCATTCTTTATGGAGTACCGCCAGGACGAGTGGCACGCAGAGCATACCGGGCAGAAAATTGAGAATTATCTGCGGTCAGCAGGCTCGGCCAAACCATTTTTCTGCGTCGGCAATCACGATCAGCCGCGCATTACCTCGCGGCTCGGGACGGAGCGAGCACGGGCCTTGCATTTTCTCAACCTGCTCACGCCGGGCGTCAGCGTAATGTACTATGGCGATGAGATTGGTATGACTAATGGCGAACTGACTGCTGAGGATATTCAGGATAATTTTAGCCCTGTTCATTCTACTATCGACAGCCGCGACCTGGAGCGTACGCCGATGCAATGGGACGACACGCGGTTCGCTGGGTTCTCAAGCGTACAGCCGTGGCTGCCCGTTCACACTAACGCGGCCAAAACCAACGTCCTGACACAGGCCATGCACCCTGACTCACTCCTACATCTACACCGACGGCTGCTTCGCCTGCGGCGAAGCATGCCAGTGTTGCAGCGCGGCACGCTCGAGGTGATGAACACCGGTAATGGGTTTGTCCTCGGCATCAAACGAGAGCTAGGAGGCGAGCGGGCTTATATTTATATTAACTTCGCTGATGCACCACAGCATTTTTTTATCCCAGAAAATACCGAGATCATCGCCTCAACCCACCCCTACTACTCTACCATCAATAATAATCAGCAGCTAACAATTCAGAAATATTGTGGGGTTTTATTATTGCCACAGAATAATAGGTAGCTATTGCTTATGTCTTTACAGTTTGAGTATACTGTTCTACAATATCTGCAAGTTTAGTTAATAACGAAGGGTAACTATGGCTACAGACTTCCAGGAAAAAGCTTGTGAAAAGGCTTTACGTGAATATCGTAAAAAATATTTAACAAAGAAAGAAAACCTCAATGCTGATGAGTCAACGGCACGCCTGATGGTCAATAGCCTGCTCAGTATGGTGCTTGGATATACTCTCATCGACGAGATTAAAACAGAACATATGATTCGTGGTACATATGTTGACTACGTTGTGCAGTTAAATAAGAAAATTCATTTTATTGTTGAAGCAAAGGCCACCTCTATTGACCTCAATGAGCGCCACCTCAAACAGGCTGTTGACTATGCCTCAAACGAAGGCGTTGATTGGGTGATCTTAACTAATGGTCGCTGTGTCGAGCTTCACCGTGTTATCTTTGAAAAGCCGATTCGCTCACAGCGCATTTTTGCCTATGACTTAACCAATTTATCAACAATTAGAACTGCAGCAAAGCACCTAGTAAACCTTACCAAGAAATCAGTGCTCAGAGGTGATTTGGATAAATACTGGAAGCGTTTTGATGCGCTAACCGAAGACAACATGAGAAAGGCTATCAAGTCACCCGATGTTATTCGTAGCTTGAGACTGTTCATTAAGAAAAAGTCGACTATCAACTTTACCGATGCCGAGGTTGCCAAGGCGATTGACAAACTAATCAGTTAATTACCGTGCTTTCACCAAGGCTAGACCTGTCACCCCGCCAACAATCCCCTGCTAGTACAGCTGTGCCCACGACGCAACATATCTATTAAGTCCATTCGGGCCGAGCCGCCCTGCACCGATACACTTCAACCTCAACTGCTGACCCAAACCATTGACCGCAAAGAACGCCGTTGGATCAGGACCACGCAGCACTCGTACCGCCCCCTGAATTGGCCGATCATTTAACTCAGCCTTACCGGCCACCGACACCCAGCCGATATAGAATAGCAACTTATCAAGCTCATCACCACCCTCAAAATCAGGCTCCAGCACCCCATATTCATACCAGCCGCCAGCAACTGGCATCTGAAATCGTGGCGTCCCTTTATCTGGCACCTCTTCCTCGGCCTCTGGCATGATAAGTGCTTTCTCCGGATCAATAGCATCCGGGTCAACTTCGTGACATGACCATGGGCTGGAATGATTAATATCATATGCACGCCCTCCAGCCGCCAGTAGCCGCAGTGGCGATATCGCTACGTCCGCCATTCGTTTTAATATGCCGTATGGGAGTGGCCGCAGCGGTGATTCACTATCAAATTGCTCTTTCATACTCGCCTCCTCCTTATAATAATCGTACCCTTGGGTACTTGTTATCACCGAGCACACCGGTGTCCATAATCTCCAGTCCGATCTGTGTTCCGTCAGGATGTACCGCAAAAAACTCTGTCTCTAGATGCGCTGGCCCGTTCAACATTCGCACGTATTGATCATTGATTGGCAGACGATGGACTATTGACTGCTTTACCTGACCACTCCCACGTTCACGCACTACCCAGCCAATATGGAATGGCGGCTCAGCCCGCAGCACACAATAATGCCGCCAGCCAATGAACCCTGGCGCATGAAAAAGAAATGAAAAGCGACCCGGCAGTAGCTCGTCTGTCTCACCATTCGTCGTCACCGTCAGCGCTGGATCTATCAGCGACGGATCAATATCACGCTGGCAATGCCACGGGTGGGTCTCCTGCATACTGTCTCGGCGAAAACCGCCCAACATAAACATCAGCGGCCGCATTGCTACGTCCGCCATTTTCGTCCATAACGGTAGGGGTTCAGGGCGAAGAGCCGAGTGATTGTGTTCGTCTCGCCGTTTCTCCATCGTCACCTCACTAGTGTCAGTCACTTATCTCCTTACGGAAGTAAGTGAGGTGCGCACCCCCATAACTACGATTGTCCACCACAACAATTCCGTTCTGAATTGGCACCTCACCTATTCCTGAGTGTGATAATACCATATGTCCACCCGGTTTGAGAAGCCCCATTAGTCGTGCAACTGTGGAAAACTGCGGGTTGTGGTATGGTGGATCGGCAAAAATAATATCAAACTCCTCTGTTACGCTCATGCTTTCCAGCCAATTTGATACCGTTGTTTTTATTACAATAGATTGTTCATCAACACCCAAATTGGCTATGTTTTCGGCGATAACGCGCTGCGCAACTCGATCTCGCTCCACGAAAACCACGGACTCGGCGCCGCGGCTGAGTGCCTCCAAACCAATCGCGCCAGAGCCCGCAAAAGCATCCAGTACCCGCGCGCCGCGAACCATTTCGCCTAGTGAATCGAACATCGCCGAACGGACTCGTTCGCCCATGGGATGCGTCGTCGAGCCTGGCGGCGCCTGGATGAATCGCCCGCCAAATTTACCAGCGATGAGTTTAACGCGCACGCTGCTCCTCAGCCAGCCACACCGCACTCAGCCAGCCTAGTACCACCGCACGAATGATCAGCGGCATCAGCTGGCGATTAGTCTGCCGCGCTAGCTCCGTCGTCCAACCAGTCTTGGCGAACTTTTCATACATGGCCATATCCGCCACCTCGTGAACGCAGCCGAGATAAAACGCCCGAAAGCCCGCCTGGCGTACCTCCTCAATATCGCGCTGCTGCGGCAGGCCCGCAGCAAACCGTTGGTAGGCTACTACGCTGGCGACACCCGCCTCGAACGCCAGATGCATAGTCATCACGCCCTTTGCACCCCAAAATTCCCAGTTATTGCGCAGGGTTTTTAGCACCGTTTCGCCCGGTATTAGGCTCTTTTTGATCAGCGAGTTACGGGTCTCCATACCCTCACCGCGCAGCTGGGCCAATTTCTCCTCCAGTGGAAAATGATGTGGTGGCGTTAACCCATCAGTGATCGCGTGCGCCATCCACGCTGCCTCAAATGCTGCTCGCTCACAGTTATCAGCACTGAGCGCCGCTGCGAGATTAGTAAGGTGCTGATCAACCATCTCGAGGAGCGCTACGTCATTTGGATCGTGCGGGTCAATGAAGTGCCACGGCTCATCAACGGCCGGACTTTTCCGCTTGATACCATCAGGGCCATTATTACCCTCGAAATGCAAAATCTCCTTGCTCGACGGAAAGTTGCACCATGACGGCAACAGCTGCACGATGTGCCGCCGCGCGACCCGATCAATTTTTTGATGAACACCCATCAGATTGCCTGATTTGGTGTGAAATGTGGTTCCTGAATACATACTTATCTCACTAATTTAGCGTCGTTAATCGCTGATAGCGACTGACGGCACGCGCCAGATGGTTATATTGTAACAAATCCTGCCCCTCTTTGACAAAGCGCTCGGCCTCCGCTTGCGCACGGGCAATCAGCGGCGTATCGCTCAGCGAGGCAATCCGTAAATTGAGCGCGCCGTGCTGCGACCGTCCATAAATTTCACCGGGCCCGCGCAGTTTCAGGTCAACTTCCGCCAAGTAAAAGCCGTCTTGGGATTTCTCAATTTCCCTGAGGCGCCGGGACGGCTTGTCATGGCTCGACAACATCAAATGGCAAAAACTCTGGTGCTGACCGCGCCCAACTCGACCGCGCAGCTGATGAAGCTGACTGAGTCCAAAATGATCAGCATTTTCGATGAGCATGACTGTAGCATTCGGCACATTGACGCCAACTTCCACGACTGTGGTGCTCACCAACATGTCAATGTCACCGTCCGCGAATTGCTGCATGACCGCGGCTTTTTCTTCTGGCGGCAGTTTACCATGTAGCAGCCCAACACGGCGATGATGAAATATCGTTTTTGCCAATTTGTAATATTCCGCCTCGACCGACTTTTTGTCATTGTCAGGATTATCGTCAATCAACGGGCAAATGGCGTAGGCTTGGCGACCCTGAGCCAGTTCATGGTCAATGGTTTCATAGAGTTTCGGCGCTGAGGCTGGCGACCAAATTTTCGTTTCAATCGGCTGACGGCCGGCTGGTAACTCGTCCAAAATCGAGATGTCCAGCTCACCATACAAGGTCAACGCCAAGCTCCGCGGGATCGGCGTGGCAGTCATGCTAAGCAGGTGCGGCATGTAGTCCGCTTTCTGCAGCAACGCCTGACGCTGCTTGACACCAAATCGATGCTGCTCGTCGATCACCGCAAATCCCAGTTTGTGGTACGCCACTTTTTCCTGAATCAGCGCGTGCGTACCAACCACCACGTTAATGTCGCCATTTGCTAAATTGTCCAGCAGTTGCCGCCGCGGAGTACCCTTGACGTGTCCCGTCAGTAGCGCCACCGACACACCAAACGGCGATAACAGCTCATTCAGCGTTTTGGCGTGCTGGGTCGCCAAAATCTCCGTCGGTGCCATGATGGCCGTCTGAAAGCCAGCCTGCGCCACTTCCGCAGCTACTAACCCGGCAACCACGGTTTTACCCGAGCCAACGTCGCCCTGCAACAAGCGGTTCATCGGATGCTCGGACTCCAAATCTTGCAAAATCTGCCACGCGGCGCGGCGCTGCGCATTGGTCAGGAGAAATGGTAATTGCTCGACAAATTGCTTGACAACCGGCTGATTGAACGGAATGCGCCAGCCGGTCAATTTGGTTTGTTCTTGCTTATTA
The DNA here is from genome assembly GCA_013333695.2 of Candidatus Saccharimonadota bacterium. GTDB lineage: Bacteria > Patescibacteriota > Saccharimonadia > Saccharimonadales > Saccharimonadaceae > Nanosynbacter. The sequence continues at coordinate 7,807 of JABCOH020000011.1, forward strand.
AACTGCGCCGCTAAGATCATTTCAAACAATTCTTCGAACGCCAGCCGATCACGACCACGGGCAATTTCCTCGTGACTATTTGGCGCGTGGAGAGACTTGATAGCTTCCGCGCGGCTGACTAGTTTTTGCCGCTGGACAATGTGCTCCGGCAGCGTCTCGGGCAAAAGCTCCATGATGGGACGCAGATGTTTCAGCAAATCCTGCACGGTTTTTGGGCGAAGGTTTTTGATAGATTTGTAAACTGGATGGATGCCCGACGTAGGCTGGGCGTCGGACGTATCGGTTTGCTTAGCCAGCTCGACAGATGGATTGCTAATCTGATAGCTGCTATATTGCATACCAAATTGACCAGAGAACATGAATTCGGCGTCGGATCTCAGCTGCGATTCGCGGTACGGTTGGTTGAACCAAACGGCCTTGACCTTACCAGAATCATCCGCCAGCACCGCCGTGGTGATCCTCAGGCCTCGGCGCACAATCCGCGTGGAAATCGACTCGCAGTGCGCCCGCACCGTCACCTTGCCCGGCTGAAGATCAGCAATATTGACCGCCGCCGAATAATCATCATACGCCCGCGGCAAAAAATCCAAAGCGTCCGCCACCGTCTCCAGACCCGCCGCCGACAGCGCCTGGGCGGTTTTGGGGCCGACGCCTTTGATATGCGCGAGAGAGGCGGTTAGTTTCATCTAGGAAACGGCGTTGATGCCTTCCAGCGCGTAGGCGGTGTCTTCCCAACCTCTCACTTCTATTGAGTCAACGCCCATTTGCTTGACTGGAAAATCATTGCCGCCTTCTTGTAATTTATCGCCAAAGAATAGCGCCTCTTCCTTTGACCAATCGTTCAACTCAAGCAGCTTACCAATACCATAGGCTTTATCAATTCCTGGCAGCGTGATATCAGTGCTGGTCGTACCGCCAATCCTCACCTCAAGACCAGGCAACTTCTCTGCCACTTTATCGCGATATACCGGACGGACATCCTTATACTTTTCCGCCCAGGCGTACTTATCCTCTGGCGACGCCTGCTGGCCCAGTGCCGACATGGTAATCTGGCTGTGGCGATCCTCAATAATCTCACCCGCAGGATTATCACACCAAATACCCATCTCTCGAGCAACCTCCTCCAGTACCGCAGTTATCTGAGTTTTTTGCTCATCAGACAGATCGTTCGCATACTGAACTTTCCACTCACCATCAACAGCGTCAAATCGATAATACCTTGTACCGCACGTCGGCATTGCATGGAATTTTTGGAGTAGCTCAGGCCGAACATCAAGTCGATCAATCACTTGCTTTTTAATCTGGTGGAATGTGCCGCCCGTGATGACGCATATGTCATAATTTTCAAGCAACTGGCTAAGAATGCCGGCCATCCGATCGCTAATTGGCGACTTGGTAATAGCTAGCGTGTCATCCAAATCAAACCCGATAATTTTTTTCATTATTCCTCTCCTTCCATATTTTCTGCAACTAGAATAAACGTATTTTTACCTTTTTTCAACAAAGATTGATTGTTGATGGCTCGATCATCAGCCAGTCTTTCGCCGTTGAGGCTGATGGCGCCAGATTTGAGGAGGCGCCTGGCCTCGCCGTTGGAACTGACCGCGCCAGAAACCACCAATGCTTCGATCACGCCGACGCCGACATCAACACGTGGAATTTCTTTGGCCAGGGTATCCAAGTCGTCGTCTGACAATTGCCGGAAATCGCCGCCACCAAACAGTACCTCCGTCACCCGCTCCACTGATTCCCGCCGATTAACGCCGTGAACGATGTCGGTGACTTCACGCGCCAAGACTTTTTGCGCTGAGCGCGCACCTGGATTGACGGCGTGGTTTTCAGCGATTGCTTCAATGGTGTCGCGATCAAGCATGGTGAAAATCTTCATGTACTCGATGGCGCTTTCGTCATCAACGTTCAGCCAAAATTGATAGAACTTGTACACGCTGGTTTTGTTTTCATCCAGCCACACGGCGCCACCTTCGGATTTGCCAAATTTGCGCCCAGTTGATTTGTTGATGAGCAGTGGTGCGGTCATGGCGTAAACTTCAGCGTTTTCTTTTTTGCGGATCAATTCCACACCTGAGAGCAAATTACCCCATTGGTCAGAGCCGCCGATTTGCAAATTGACGCCGTGATGTTTGAATAAGTGCCAGAAATCATAGCCCTGTAGCAAGGTGTAGGTAAATTCAGCAAAACTCAACCCCTTGCCGTTGTCGATGCGTGCCTTGAAAAACTCACGACCAATCAAATCTGCCATATTAAAATTCTTACCAATGTCGCGGAGGAATGGTAGCAGCTCCAGGTTGCCTAGCCAATCCGCATTATCCACCAAGGCAAAATCGCGTCCAGCAAAAATTTGCGACACTTGTGCCTTTAAGGCTCGTTTATTGTGCTCAATTTCTGCATAAGAGAGCAGGCTCCGCTCCTCAGTGTCACGCATATCGCCAATCATGCCCGTGCCGCCGCCAACCAGCAAGAATACTTTGTGACCGCGCTCCAAAAAATGCCGCACCATCATATAGACCGCCAGATGCCCGACATGCAAACTGTCAGCCGACGGGTCTGTCCCCAAATAGAGCGTAAAATTTCCCGAATCAATACGCCCATCATCGGTGAATGTCGCTTGATTCCAAAACCCGCGCCACTTTAGCTCCTCTGATAATTGCATATTCCTCCTTTTCTGGTTATTAGTATAGCAATTTTATGATTGAAGCGAAACATAGGCGTGATATAATAATACTGTGAACAAGAAACCCTCAGATAAGCAGTCGGACGCCAGCGCAAAATCAGCGCCGTCACGTCCGCATCCAAAGCCGGCAAAACGGCTGAGTGTCTACGCCAACTTGGCGAACAAGCGTCGGCTCAAGAAGGATAAGCGCTCCCGCGAAAAAGCAGAGTATCTGGCGAGTTTGCCAAAGCACCCCGTCAAGCGGTTCTTTTATCGCCTCCACCCCAAGCGCGTCTTTCGCTATTGGTTCTCCAAGCGCGGCGGCTTGATGGCGCTAAAAATTCTCGGTGTCGCCATCGTTGTGATGATTATTCTGATCGGCGGCCTGTTTGCCTACTTCCGTAAAGATCTCGACAAGATCCGCCCGGGCGAACTCGCCAAGCGTGTCCAGACAACGGTCACCAAGTATTATGACCGCAATGGCGAGCTCTTATGGGAAGATAAGGGTACCGACAATTATAAGTTGGTGGTTGAGGCTGATAAAATTAGCGACTATCTCAAGAAAGCAACTATCGCCATTGAGGATCGTGATTTCTATAAGCATCACGGTATTAGTATTAGTGGCCTGACCCGCGCTATGTTTAGTACAGCATCAGGTCGACAAGTTCAGGGTGGCTCGACGTTGACGCAGCAGCTCGTCAAGCAAGTTTTTTTCGCTGAGGATGCCGACAAACGCGGCCTCAGCGGTATTCCACGCAAAATCAAGGAAATTATCCTGGCAATTGAAGTTGAACGCATGTACAACAAGGATCAGATTCTCGCGCTCTACCTCAACCAAGCGCCATATGGCGGTCGGCGTAACGGCGCAGAGTCGGCCGCTCAGACGTACTTTGGTAAATCCGCCAAGGACCTCACCTTGGCTGAAGCAGCCCTGCTGGCTTCAATTCCGCAAAACCCGAGTACATTTAATCCGTACAACATCACTGGGCGCAAGATGCTCCTGTCACGCCAGCATACAACACTAGACTACATGCTGGAACAAGGGTATATCACCGAAACACAAGCCAAAGAAGCCAAGCAGTATCCAATTCTTGACAAGATCAAGCCCGAAACCGAACAGCTAGCCGGCCTCAGGGCACCGCACTTCGTGCTCATGGTGCGCAATCAACTGGAGCGTGAACTCGGCAAAGCAGTCGTTGGCCGCGGCGGACTGACTGTCAAGACGACGCTGGATTGGAGGATTCAGGAGAAACTCGAAACAGAGATGAAAGCCTTCTTTGACTCAGGCCGTCCGGGTCGAGTGCGCATTAGTAACGGCGCAGCAACGGTTGAGGACGCACAGACTGGACAGATTGTCGCCCTCGTTGGCAGTCGTGATTTCAATTATGCTGGCTTTGGGCAGGATAACGCCGCCACCGCCTTTATCCAGCCGGGCTCGACCATCAAGGCTTTCGACTATGCCAAGCTGTTTGAGAATCGCGGCAGTAATCAACAAAATTACGGCTCAGGCTCAATCCTCAGCGACGAGAACATAGACAAGATTTACGGCGCCAAGCTGAACAACTGGGACCGACGATTTATGGGAAGTATTTCTATTCGCCGCTCGCTAGCGCTTTCCCGTAATATCCCAGCGGTCAAGGCAATGTATATCGCAGGCAACGGCTCGCCAAAACCAACCGTTGACTATATTCACAACATGGGTAATACCAATTATTGCCAACAAGAAGAAGCGGCCGGCGGCTACGGACTGTCAGCAGCCATTGGCGCCTGCGGTACGAAGCAGACCGAGTTAGTGAATGCTTATGGTACCTTTGCCCGCATGGGCGTCGCTAAACCAAGCACCAACGTCCTCGAGGTAACCAACAGCCAGGGCGATACGCTAAAGAAATGGAAAGACGAGAGCAAACAGGCAACCGACCCGCAAGTCGCCTACATCATCAATGATATCTTGGGTGACGCGGACGCGGCGCGTGACTTGCACGGTTACGGTGCAATGAATGTGCCTGGCGTTAGAACCGCTGCCAAGACTGGTACTACCGACAAAAACGGCCACGCCAAGGATGTCTGGATTGTCAATTATAGTCCGGCGCTAGCCATGGGTATGTGGCTCGGTAACTCCGACACCAGCACCATCAACACCCCGAACTCGGCCTTTGGTATGCCGGTGGTGCGTAACGTCATGTCATTTGCTCACAACGAGGTTTATGCCAAACAGGGCAAATGGAAGCCAAATGATTGGTTCAAGCGGCCGAATGGTATCCAACAGCAAGGCAAAGAGCTCTATCCATCGTGGTGGAATAAAAAACAGGGCGAGACCACTGAAAAGATTAAGTTTGACCGCGTCTCCAAGAAAAAGGCGACAAATTGTACGCCAGCTGACGCCATCGAGGAAATTGAGGTCACCAAGACCATTGACCCGCTCACTAAGAAACCATCATACTCAGCGCCTGAAGGTTACGACGCCAACGCCGATGATGATAAGCACAAGTGTGACGACGCCAAGCCAAGTGTCAGCCTATCACTTTCTGGCTCTGGCTCCAACCGCACCATCACCGCCCGCGCCACCAACGGCACGTTCCCGCTCACCTCAATTGACATCCTCGTTGATGGTCGCAGCGTCAAAAGCGAGTCGATCTCCGGTAGTGGTGGCAGTGTTTCGGTCGATATCAGGGTCAGTAGCCCAGGTCGGCACACCATTCAGGCGATCGCCCGCGACGAAGGCTACTATACTGCATCAGACAGCGGCAGCTTCTCGGTAGGCAGCAGCTCAAGCTCCGACTAATCCGCCTCTCTTTCCCCCTGTGACACATAAAAACCAGACCGCTTCAGTCTGGTTTTTACTTCTTCTTAGTCTTAGCGACTATTGCTCATTAACCATCCGGATCAAGTCAGCCTCGCGCTGCGACTGAGTCTTGGGGCGAGTCGAACGGTGGCTTTGAGCTGCGGCGCGTGGGGCATCAGGTTTCGCTGCCTTGCTGGTTTGCGGCCGACGACCGGTGGAGCGCTGCTTGGGTTGTTTGGGAGCGGCTTGGGCTAGTGAATGCTGCACCGCTTCTTTTGGCTCGGCGCAAACCTTCGCAAACATCATCTTGCCAGCATCGGTTTGTAGACTGCGGATGATTTCAATGCGCTTTTTCTGGCCCAGGAACTTTTTGGCCTGCTCGACCACCACCATAGTGCCATCATGCAAGTAGCCGACAGCCTGATGAGAATCTTGACCTTTTTGCGTCAATTCAAGCACCAGTTCATCACCAGGCAGATAGCTCATCCGCAAACTCTTGGCTAGCTCATTGATATTGAGAATCTGAATGCCTTCGACCTGCGCCACCTTGTTCAGGTTGTAATCCAGCGTCAAGATGGCAGCGTTCATTTCCTTGGCGAGTTGCAGCAAGCGGTTATCAACGCCCTCAGGAATGCGCGTTGCGTCATCAAGTAACGTGAACGAGCCGCCCAGTACATCTTTGAGTTCCTTCATGACATCCATGCCAAAGCGGGCGCGCTCGCGCTTGGCGTGATCAGCACCGTCCGCTAGCAGTTGCAGTTCTATCAGCACACTCCGCGGCACAATAATCTGCCCCAACAAGAAACCGGTCTTTGCTAGATCAACCACCCGGCCGTCCATCAGTACCGACGTGTCAACCAAAATCGGCATTTGGGTACTACTGCCTGCGTGCCGCCGCGGCTTGACCAGTAGATATATCTCTGCCATGATGGCTAGCAGCATGATAATGATGATAAGTTCAATTGTTTTTTCCATATTAATTTCCTTTATGATAACGTTTATTGTAAATAATCAATCAGCGCCTGACGTAGGTCGCCGACGCCGCGCACAAATGCGTCCTTGTGGGTTTTTGGCGCAATGGCGTAGGTAAAGCCGAGCTTCTTGGCCTCTTTGAGGCGGGCGTGCCAGCCTTGAGCCGAGCGCACTTCACCACCCAAACCGACTTCGCCAAACACCACGGCTTCATCGCTGAGCTTGCGGCCAGCTGAGGCTGAAGCGATAGCCATGGCGACTGCCAAGTCCGCCGCTGGGTCGCTCAGTTTCAAGCCGCCAACCACATTGATGTAAATATCTTTGTCAGAGAGATTGAGCTTGGTACGCTTTTCCAGCACCGCCACCAATAGATTCAAGCGGTTGAGGTCAAAACCGCTGGCTGCGCGCTTAGGGTAGCCAAAATTCGTTGGGTTGACCAGCGCCTGAATTTCCACCAGCAGCGGCCGCGCCCCCTCCATAGTGGCCAGGACGATTGAGCCGTCGAGATTCTGCCGCTCCGCCAACAAACTAGCCGATGGATTAGCCACAATCCGTAAGCCATCCTCATGCATTTCAAAAATTGCCGCCTCATTGGTCGAGCCATAGCGATTTTTCTGCGCCCGCACCACCCGGAAGCCACCGTAGCGATCGCCCTCAAAATTCAGCACCACATCGACCACATGCTCCAGGACTTTCGGCCCGGCAATCGAGCCTTCTTTAGTGACGTGGCCGACCAAAATCACCGCAGTGTTGGCGGCCTTGGCGGCGCGAATGATGACATTGGATGAGTTGGTGATTTGGCTGACCGAACCTGGCGCTGAGGCAATTTCTGCGAGCGACAAGGTCTGGATGGAATCGACGATCACCAGATTGTACTGGCCAGTCTGGATGGACGCCGCGATGGCTTCGGCGCTGTTGCTCGACGCCAGCTGCAAGTTCTCTGAATCAACCGCGCCCAACCGCTCAGCCCGCAATTTGACCTGCGATATCGACTCCTCGCCGCTTATATAGAGCACCTGGTTTTGTCGGGCAATAAACGCCGCGACTTGTGCTAGCAGGGTACTTTTTCCAATTCCCGGCTGCCCCGCCACTAGCACCACACCACCTGGCAAAAAGCCGCCACCGAGCACCGCGTCAAGATCGGCGATGCCGGTTGCCAGCCGCGCCTGTTTAGTTTCAGCGGCCGTTTCGCTGAGCCTAAGCGTGGTGAGCGCCTTGCCCTTGCCGCTGCTACGCGCTACCGCCGACGCGCCCATATCAACCGGTAATTGCTCAACCAGCGAATTCCACTCGCCGCAATTTTCACACTTGCCGACCCACTTCTGATAGCTGGTGCCGCACTGCTGGCAAATGAATTGTGATTTTGCTCGGGCCATTATTTGACCGCCTTTTGACTATCGAGGCTTTGATTGAGCTGATCAATCTTGCGCCCCAACGCGTTTAATTTTTCAACATCAGTGTTATAGGCATCGACCTTACCCTGGATGGTTTGCTGTTCACGACGAAGCGCCAGGCCGCGCTGGCTCAGCCGGTTTCGCTCAGCCTGAAACTCAGCTTGCGTCTGAAAACCGCCCGTCGTCGCCTGCTGATTAAATGCCGCTACATCTTGGTTATAGGCACTAACGCGTGCACTGTACGACGTCGTTAGCTGCTCAATTTCGCGCTTCCGCTTATCGAGACTGGCCGCCAGTGCATCGGCCTCGGCCTCGGCGCTGGTGAACTTTTGATTATACTGAGCATGCAATTTTAACAGCGCCGCTCGATTGCTAAAATACTCGGCATAATGCGCCTCCAACTCCGATCCGAGATCAGCAAACTCTGTACCCAAAATTGAATGCAGCTCATTGGCGCGCGTACCCGGCTGAGCACGCTCATAATACGCCATCCGCTCCTCCAGCTTTTTGGTCTTGACCTTGGCATAAGCCGCCTCCAACAGCTCGCCCAGCCGCCGACGCTGCTCCACCGAATAGCGCGACCACGCCACGTGCAGCATTTCGTGAGCCGCCGTCACCTCTTTGATACCGTCTAGCTCCGCGTTCTGCACGTTATAAATGTGAATGGTCTCTTTGGCGTGGGCGTAACAGCCGACGATCGGGCTGGCCTGTTCGACACGACGGCAATCGTGATTAAACTGCGTAGCGTTTTCTAGTCGCGGCTGGGCGAGATAAAAGCTAAATTTGGCCTTATCAGTCATCGTTGCCCGTTGCGCCAATGTTGCTATGTCCTGACTCGGTTGGTACTGCCAAACTCGAATATGATCCAGCACTAGCTGGCGATTGAGCACTAGCCAGCTACCGCCAGCTACCAGCCCCACAAACACCACGACACCGAGGAGATTACGCAGCCGTAACATTGATCACTACCTCACGATTTTTCGCAGTCGCTGTCAAGACCGCACCGGGACGGGCCTGATCAGATAACAAAACGTCGCTGAGCGGATCAGCCAACATTGTCTGAATCGTTTGTCTGAGCACCCGCGCACCACGCTGCTCATCGAAACCGTTGTCTATGATACAACGCTTAGCGCTTGGCGTAATCACCAGCGTCATCTGCTGCGCTCGCACTGCTTCTTTAAGCTCGCTCACGAGATTATCGAAAATCTTGCCCACCACCGGTCGAGTCAAGCTCTTGAAATGCACTACCGCATCAAACCGCCCGATTAGCTCCGGCCGCAGTAGCTCTTCCAGCTCGCGGCGCGCCGCCCGAGCATTGCGCTCATTCACATTGTCCGCCCGTGAAGTATCGTCGCCATGCGAGCCAAAGCCCAGCTCACCGTCACGCACCATCGCCTCGGCACCAACATTGCTGGTCAAGATCACGATCGTCTGTCGAAAGCTCACTGACCGACCGCGCGAATCGCTGAGCTTGCCGTCTTCTAAAATTTGCAGCAACAAGTTCAGTACATCCGGATGCGCCTTTTCAATCTCATCAAACAGCACCACGCTGTACGGCTGCCGGCGAACCCTGTCGGTCAACTTGCCGCCATCATCATAGCCGACATAACCAGCCGGCGCGCCAATCAACTGACTGGCCGTATGCCGCTCCGAGAACTCACTCATGTCGATCTTGATCAAACTATTATCGCCGCCAAATACTTCCCGTGCCAACACGCGAGCTAGCTCCGTCTTGCCCACACCAGTCGGCCCGAGAAAAATGAACGATCCTAACGGCCCGTTTTGGCGATTCAACCCAGCTTTATTTCGGCGAATCGACCGCGCTAATTGCTCAATCGCCTCACCCTGACCTAGCACCCCCTGGCTCAAGCGCTTCTCCAATTGGAGCAAATCTTTCATCTGGTTCAGCGACAAACGATCGACCGGAATATTAGTCATCGCCGAAATCGCCCGCCGCAAATATTCATCCGTCAGACTAGGCCTCGTCTCAGCCTCATCAGTTAATTTGCCCGCTTGCTGCTCTAATTGCCGCATTTGCATCTTAAACTCCGCGGCCTGCTGATAATCCTCATCCTCAACAGCGGCGTCAATCTTACCAGCCAACTGCCTGATTCGACGCGACAATTTATCCTTGCGCGATAAATTCGCCGGCAAGCTCGACTTAAGCAGGCTCGCCGCCTCGTCAATCACGTCAATTGCTTTATCCGGCAAAAACCGCTCCGTCGCGTAGCGCTGGCTCAAATCCACCGCCTCAGTAAGTATCTCGTCAGAAATCTGTACTTGGTGATGTTTAGCCAAATTGCCGCTCAATCCTTTCAGCATTGCTACCGCTTCTTCCGGCGACGGCTCCGCCACTGTTACCGCCTGAAAACGCCGGCTCAAGGCCGCATCTTTCTCAATGTGCTTGCGATATTCATCAAACGTCGTCGCGCCAATCAGCCGCACTTCGCCGCGCGCCAATGCTGGTTTTAATACGTTAGCCGCGTCCATTGAACCTTCCGCCGAACCAGCGCCAACCAGCAAATGCAGCTCATCAATAAACAAAATGACTTCCTGATGTTTCTTAGCAACCGATAAAACTTTTTGCAGCCGCTCCTCGAATTGCCCGCGATACTTCGTCCCAGCAATCATCGCCGTCAAGTCCAGTTGAAAAAGCCGCTTGCCTTTCAAAAACTCCGGCACCTTATTATCAGCAATCTTTTGCGCCAAGCCCTCAACTACTGCAGTTTTACCAACACCCGGTTCGCCGATTAGCGCTGGATTATTCTTACTGCGGCGCCCCAGTACGGTAATCATCCGCTGAATCTCCGCCGCCCGGCCAATCACTGGATCTAAAAATCCCTCGCTGGCCCGACGCGTCAAATCCACGCCAAATTTGTCCAGAATTTTCAAATCGCCTGACTTCTTAGCCGCCGTGCTGCGATCACTTTGCAGCGATTCAAATTGCTGTTTATCAAACACATCTTCCAAACTCCCGCGCAAATGTTCAATATCAATATTCATATCGCGCAGCAATTTGGTTGCCCGCGCCTCACGCTGCTGCAACATGCCGTATATAATGTGTTCAGTGCCAACTCGCTCCTGGCCAAACTCTACTGCTAATTGCCACGACGTCCGAATTAACTCGACTACTTCAGCACTCAAGCCCTTTTGCACCACCGTAATTACCAGCGGCTTGGCAGTCAAATTCAGCGCCAATTCTGCCCGATCCAAGGTCACGCCGCTCTCTGCCAAAATCTTCGCACCTAGCGACGAATTCTGCGCCAGTACGCCGAGTAAAATATGCTCGGTACCGACATAAGCGCTGCCATCATTATGCGCCAGCGAACCAGCCCGCTCCAAACTCGCGCGAGCCGTTTCCGTCAATCGAGATTCCAATTCAGAAAAATCTTCCGGCATATCGCCCTCCTTTCGTTTTCGGCGATTCTCACGAGGCAGCCTATTCCGCCACCTCCTCAACCACACTCATCAAGCTGTCCTCAATATTTTTGCGAGGCTTTGCTTCAGGCTTAACAGCCGCCTTTGCCTCAATATCCAGTTCGTAGCCAGTCAGCCGACTTGCCAAGCGAACATTCTGCCCGGCCCGGCCGATGGCCACTGACTGCTGATCCTCGCTGACGTAGACCGTTGCTCGTTTTTCATCTTCATTCACTGTCACACTCAGCACTTCTGCTGGACTCATGGCATTAGCGATGAAGCCAGCCGCGTCTTCCTCAAACGGAATGATATCAATTTTTTCCTGCTCGCCAATTTCGTTCATCACCGCCTGAACACGCGTACCGTGACCACCGACAAATGTACCGACTGGGTCAACACCTGGCAACGCTGATGCAACCGCCAATTTGGTGCGGCGACCCGCCTCGCGGGCAATGGCTTTGATCTCCACAGCGCCCGTTTCCATCTCTGGCACTTCCTGACTGAACAAGAAGCGTACAAATTCCTCATTGCCACGGCTCAAAATCAGCTGCGGACCGCGACCTTCACGCTCGATGTCCTTGATAAACACTTTGACGCGGCGGCCAACACCGTAGTATTCGCCAGGAATCTGCTCAGACTGCGGCATGATGCCAACTGCTTTACCCAGCTCAATCCGCACCACGCGCGGCTCAACCCGCTGAATCGTACCGGTCACCACCGTGCCGATTTTATCCTCAAATTCTGCCAGCACCACTTCGCGCTCTGCCTCGCGCAGCCGCTGCAAGATCACCTGCTTGGCGGTCTGGGCTGCCACCCGGCCAAACGTCGTCACGTTGTGGGTCTCGACCGTCACTTCGCTGCCCAGTTCGGCCGCCGGGTCAACTGTTTTGGCCTCGTCCAGACTCATTTGATTGACATCATTTTCGACTTCTTCAACCACCGTTTTGACGACCGACACCACAGCCGTGCCGCTGTTGATGTTCAGGCTGGCGCGTACCAATTGCTCGCGCGTCCCGTTATCACGCCGCCACGCCGCCGCGATAGCCTGCTCGATTACCTCCAAAACCGTTTCTTCTGGCAGGTTCTTTTCCTCGGCAATCGTCCGTACCGCCAACGTCAATTGCTTAATATTCAAATCTTCCATATTAGCTCCTTTACGCTATATATTATACTACTTTTCATATCAAACGCCCAAGAGACGAAAAATTCCGACCTGATTGGCCGGATGTTTAGTAGTGTAGCACACCCAGCCAGGCGGCGTCAAGTTCAGCCGTCCCATTCGCCCACGTCAGCCTGCGAACGGGTATGCGTATCTAACAGAGGTGGGAGCTCATAGCTATTCACAATCTTGACAAAAAGCATTGACATTTTGTGGCTTGTATGATATATATATCAGCTTTTCAAACCGAAAGGTGAACTCGCGGGGAGTACACCCCGCTTGAGGTCGCGGTTTTGAAAAGCCGCACCTCAGAGCTTTCCTGAAAGAGGAAAATTATGTCCACCACCCTCTTGACTGTGACTATGGCTGCCACAGTCATCATCGGCCTCTTTTTGGAGGCCGGTGTCGAGCTGTATCGCCGCCGGCTGGCGGCGGCGAGCTTTACCGCCGCCGCCGGATTTGTCACCCTCCATATCGCGTTTATCGCGATTGCCTGGCAAGCTGCCGCTACCGTAGCGGAAGAGGAGCCGTATCCGGCAGTAGCCTCGCTGCCAACGGCAGCGTATGACGCTCCCGCCTGGGCGGCCGTCGCCTTTTTGGCTACGGGCATCATACTCGCCGCCCTCCAGTGGCGGCGCGAAAGAGTCATGAAGAAGCAGCTCGAACAATTCTTCGAGCGTTGTCTCTTTGGACATAATGAGGCCAAGGAGGACTGAGGATACTTGCGCCAGCAGAGGGCGTACATAAAAAATACTCTGTGAAATCGTCAAGATCTGGCGTCCCCGTACCACCACGGTGCGGGGTTATTCCTTTTCACAATATTCTTCGAGATTATTCTACTTTCTGCAAATAATGTCCAACATCCGCCACCAATTCAACCAGCCGGTTGGAATAGCCCCACTCATTGTCGTACCAAACCATCACTTTTATCAAGTTGCCGCCAACCACCTTGGTCAGTGGCAGGTCAACGATGCCAGAATGCGAATTACCGATAAAGTCGCGACTGACCAGCGGCTCCTCAGACACGCCCAAGATCCCTTGATAGAAACTATCAGCGGCAGCCTTTTTGAACACCTCATTCACCTGCTCGACTGTTACGTCGCGCCGCAGCAGCGCTGTCACGTCACTGAGCGACACCACTGGCGTTGGTACACGGACACTCAGTCCGTCAAACTTGCCAGCCAGCTGCGGCAGCGTTTTTGTCACAGCAATGGCCGCACCCGTCGTTGTCGGCACCATATTTTCAGCCGCGTTGCGACCTTCGCGGAGATCCTTAGCAGGCGCGTCTTGCAATCTTTGGCTGGCGGTGTAGCTATGCACCGTCGTCAGCATTGATTTTTCCACGCCAAATTCTGCGTCCAGAACCGCCATCACCGCACCCAAGCTATTGGTGGTACAGCTGGCATTAGAAACTATCGGCGTAGCGTCCTTGATCTTGCTGTCATTGGTGCCCAGGACAATTGTATCGACGCCGTCGGATTTAGTCGGCCCGCTGATAACCACGCGCTTGGCACCGGCAACCAAGTGCTTGCTCGCACCATCTTTATCAGTAAACAATCCGGTCGATTCTATCACCACGTCAATATTCATCTCGCCCCACGGCAAGTTTGCCGGATCTTTTTCCGCCAGTACTTTGACGCTTTTTCCATCAACGACCAGTTCGTTTTCTGTAAAATCAACTTGGCGGCCATATTCCCCATAATTGCTATCGTGTTTTAATAGGTACGCCAGCGTCTTAGTGTCCGTCAAATCATTAATCGCCACAATCTCCAAATCGCTGCGCTCCCATGCAATCTTAAAGGCATTGCGCCCGATCCGTCCGAAACCGTTAATTGCTATTTTCGTTATCGCCATGTAATTATCCCTCCCAAGTAGCATTAGCTTTTTCCTAATTATACTACAAAGTTGTATAATGAAACCATGACGCGCGAGGAATTACTACATCTAGCGGCGCCACAGTACGATGAGGTGCCAGTACTGGTGTTAGATAGCGCCATTGACTACGCTACCAAAAAACATGCCGGGCAAAAACGCAAGAGCGGCGAACCCTACATCACGCACCCGCTGGCGGTGGCTGGGATTTTAGTGGAATGGGGCATGGATATCGACACGGTGATCGCTGGTGTGCTGCATGATACGGTCGAGGATACCGATGCGACGTTGGATGAGCTAGAGAGTTTGTTTGGTCGCGACATCGCCTTTCTGGTTGACGGCGTGACCAAGGTTTCGCAGGCGCGTGCTGGTATGCGCAACCTTGATAGTTACTTGCCACACACCAAGGACAATTTGACCAAGCTGATGATCGCGGTGGGCGAGGACATCAGGGTGATTATTATCAAGCTGGCGGATCGACTACATAATATGCGCACGCTTCAATATATGCCGCGCGACAAGCAGAAGAAAATTGCCCGCGAGACGATCGAGGTGTTTGCACCGCTGGCGGATCGACTGAATATGGGGCGGGTGCGCGTACAGCTGGAAGAGCTCAGTTTCCGGTTTTTGATGCCCAAGGATTTTCAGCGCACTAAGAGCCTGATGGATAGCCGCCTCAAGAAAAGCCAGCGCAAACTCGCCAAAGTCCGCCGCGACGTTACGGCGCGCCTCCAGAGCGAGGGTCTACAATTTGAGATGGATGGCCGGGTCAAAAGCGTGTATAGCCTGTTCAAGAAGCTCGACCGCGTTGGCGATATTGATAAGATTTACGATCTCATCGCCCTGCGCATCATCGTTGATGATTTAGCGACCGGCTATCTGGTGTTGGGCGTGCTGCACGAGATGTACCAGCCGTTTTACGAGCGCATCAAAGATTACGTTGCCAACCCCAAACCGAACGGCTACCAAAGCCTGCACACGACGGTGCAAACGCCGACCGGGCAAATCGTCGAGTTCCAGATTCGCACCCAAGACATGCACGAGTATGCTGAGCGTGGTTTGGCGGCCAGCTTTCATTATAATGAACAAAAGATGTCCGATGCCTACCGGCAGGGGCGAATTGCTGCGTTGCCGACGGATTTAGCATGGATTCGCGACCTGCAGGAGACGGCAGCTCGGGCACGCGAGGGTAAATCATTTGATTCAGAGAAATTCCGCATGAAGTTGTTTAAGGATCGAATCTTCGTCTATTCGCCCAAAGGTGATATTTATGACTTACCGCGCGGCGCCTTCCCGCTGGATTACGCGTATCGCATTCATTCCGACATCGCAGCGCACGCCAGCGGCTTTAAGGTCAATGGCGTCATGAAGCCGTTCACTTATGAATTACAGCACGGCGATGTCGTTGAAGTATTGACCAGTAAATCTGCCAAGCCCAAACCAGCCTGGCGCGACATGGTCATCACGCCGCACGCCAAAACCAAGTTACGCATGCAGTTATCAAAAAACGGCGGTGTACTCGGACATTTGACCGGGTTAACCGACGGCGTTTCTTCGTTGTTTCGGCATCGATAATCGTCAGCGGCTTTGCTATAAAATGTAAACTACGCCCATCTCAGGGGTCGTGACGAGTATAGCACCCACTATACTGAGTCGTAGGGGATACACGAAACCGTCAGCCTCTCTGACAAGTCGATGGTTCTGCGGACGGCGTTGCCGGATGCATTCGACTTGGAAGAGATGGCTGACGGTGTGTGACAAACACGGATCAAATCCGGCGATACGTGATACCACCCTGCTTTACACGATAATTTACGCCTGCTCGTTCCAGCGCTCAATCGCCGCCGCCACAACCTGCTTAGCAGCATCAACGCCAGCAAATTCCTTGACAATGGTCGAACCTGGCTTCTTCAAATCCTTGTAGTGATTGAAATGGAATTCAATTTGCTTAATCAGCTGCGCTGGCAAATCCTCCAGCGACTGAATGGCGTTACCATTGTGGCGATCGTCGCTCGGCACCGCGATAATTTTATCATCGACTTCATCGTCATCGACAAACTTCATCACGCCAAGGATCCGCGCCTCGACTACCAGCCCAGTCGTCAGCGGCGTATCCGTCACCAACAGCACATCCAGCTCATCGCCATCCTCATCCAATGTCTGCGGGATGAAACCATAATTAGTCGGTTTAGCAAAAATTGCTGGATCAACCCGATCTAGCCGCATAACACCGACGTTCCGATCCCATTCAATTTTATGATTTGACCCAGCCGGAATCTCCACAACAACGGTGATTTCGCCGTCCTGATAATTTCCCGGGGTTAATACTTGGTTAAAATCTGCCATGATCTACTCCTCTCTGGCTTTTTCTTGTAAATATTCACGAATTTGCAGCGCCGCCACCGCACCCTCGCCGACCGCTGAAGCAATTTGCATGGTTGCACCCGAACGGACGTCGCCCGAGGCAAAGACGCCAGGGATATTGGTGTGCAAGTGTTCGTCAGTGACGATGTGTCCTCCGAGGTCCAGCTCAACATCTGACTCCTTCAAGAACTGCGTGTTCGGAATGAGGCCGATGAATACAAACAAACCGTCTGCCGTAAATTCTTTCTGCTCGCCGTTCTGGGTTGATTTGACGCCGTAGAATTTGTCGTCTTTGACGATAATTTCATCAGTGGTCGCACCAATGTGGACGGTTATTTTGCCTGCGTCAACGTATTTTTGTAGTTCCTTTTGCAGGACGTCACTGGCACGTA
Source organism: Candidatus Saccharimonadota bacterium (assembly GCA_013333695.2). Lineage (GTDB taxonomy): Bacteria > Patescibacteriota > Saccharimonadia > Saccharimonadales > Saccharimonadaceae > Nanosynbacter. The sequence continues at coordinate 24,830 of JABCOH020000011.1, forward strand.
ATTTGCTGCGCACCAATAGGTCAACGTGGCTGGCGTAGCGAGTCAAAAATATCGCTTCCTGCACCGCCGAGTTGCCGCCGCCAACGACGATCAAGCGCTTGTCGCGGTAAAATGCACCGTCGCACGTTGCACAGTAATGCACACCGCGGCCATACAATTCATCTTCGCCCGGCACGCCCAGCTTGCGGTGATTTGAGCCGGTCGCCAGCAGCACGGCTTTGGCCCGTACCGACTGACCGTCAACTGTCAATTCCAATTCGCCGTCAACTTGTTTCAGGGCCGTCACATCACCGTACTCAATATTCGCGCCAAATCGCTCAGCCTGCTGCTGCAATTCTGACGCCAATTTCATACCAGTCACACCTCCGGCAAACCCTGGGTAATTGTCGATTTGATCAGTGATGGCTGCCATACCGCCAACCACACCGCGCTCGTATAGTGTCGTCGGCACGTCTTCGCGCGACAGGTAAATTGCTGCGGTGAGCGCGCTTGGACCGGCACCGACAATGATAATCTCTTTAGACATTCAACCCCCTTGACCTATAATATCGCTTGATAACTTCTGGCATCTCCGGCCGTGGAATCTCCGCCGGTTTTTCGATAGCCATTACCACAAATTTGAGTGGCGAATTAGCAGGAATTTTATCACCCTGACTCTTATTGCCATAAGCCTTGTCCGCTGGAATTGTCAATTCACGCACACCGCCAATTTTCATACCAATCAGCCCCTCTTTCCAGCCCTGAATCACTGACGTATGTGCCGGGCCATCCACCGCAAATGGTGATTTCAACTTACCGCCGTTGATTGACTGATCAAAAATCTCACCCTTGGCATTCCAACCGATGTAGTAAACCGCAAATTTGGTATCATCCTTGACCTCCGCGCCGTCACCCACGACCAAATCTTCTTTGCCGAGCTCCTTCACGCCAGCAGCCTCAAAGGCGCTGACTCGCGTACTAAACCCCGAAAACTTGCCGTGATATTTACTGTTCAATTCCGCAGTCTGAGCGTCAACTTTCTTTTGCCACTCCGTGGTTGCTTTTTTATAATCTTCTTGCGCCTGCTTCAGCTCAGCCTGATCTTTGGCGTCATTGCCTGGCTGCACCATCATGGCAATGAACCCGCCGATTGTCCCAACCGCTAATGTCCCCGTGATGATCCATATACCGAGTCGCTGTCCCCTCGTCGCCATAATCCTCCTTTATCTTACCTTGAAATTATATCAATGTTTCCTCTCGGCCGCAATGTCATAACGTGCCAGCTCATCATCAATCCCCACGCCAGCTGTCCGCTGTAGCTTGAGCAAATTAGCATAAATACCGCCCGATTTTGCCAGCTGTTTCGGCGTACCGATCTCGTCGACCCGGCCATCTTTTAGCGTCACGATCCGATCCACCGTAGCGATGGTACTCAGCCGGTGAGCGATGATCAGTGTCGTCCGCCCCTTCATCAGCCGCTCTAGTGCCTGCTGCACTAGATGCTCGCTCTTGCTGTCGAGATTGCTCGTCGCCTCGTCGAGGATGAGAATCGGCGCATCCTTGAGTACCGCCCGCGCGATGGCGATGCGCTGCTTTTGACCGCCGGACAGTTTGAGGCCACGTTCACCAATTTGCGTATCGTACCCTTTGTCAAGCTCGCTGATGAAGTCGTGTGCATTAGCGGCCTTGGCGGCGGCAATCACTTGCTCATCCGTCGGCTCGTCGGCACCATAGGCGATATTTTCACGAATTGTACCGGAAAAGAGCGCCGGCTCCTGAAACACAGTGGCGATATGGCGACGCAAACTCTTTTGCTGCACCGCGTCAATGGCCACATCATCAATGGTAATTTCACCACTATCTGGCTGGTACAAGCGCATCAGCAAGTTCGTCAAGGTGGTCTTGCCGCCGCCCGACTCGCTGACGAGAGCGACATGCTCACCGGGACGAAGCGTAAAGGAGATATCGGTCAACACTGGTTTTTGCGGAGCAGAGGCGTAGCGAAACGAGACATTGCAAAATTCGACCGCCCCGCGGCTCACGACTAATTCCGGCGCGTGATGGGCATCTTCAATCGCTGGACGCAGCGTCATTACGCCAACAAAATCCCGACTCCCGGCCAGAGCTTTCTGGAAATTATCAACGATGAAACTCATGTTAAACAGCGGCATCCGCAAATTATTAATCAGCGTGATCAGCAGCACCATATCGCCGATCGAAAAGCGCCGCTCGGTCGTCTGCACAAAAATGTAGGCAAAAATCATGAAGAAAATGACCGACAGCACCACGCCGCGCACGATGTCCATGCTGTGCCAGTAGCGCGATTGCTTGCGCGTAATGGCAATTGTTTTGCGGTAACGCTTGGCAAAATGACGATATTCAAGCGACTCACGGACATAGCTTTTGACGACTTTGATCTGAGCAATGACCTCGGCGAACCGGCCGCTGGCCATATCTGTCTCGTGATTTTTACGGTTCTGAAAGGCCTGCCATTTCTTGCTGGTTAGCGCCGTCAGCCACATAAATAGCGGGTACATAATGACCACCATGATCGCCAGCTCCAGGCTGTACACCAGAACGATGCCGATGGTGATACCTGTCGTGAGCAGCATCTGGAAAAAGTTGTTGGCAAACATGTTCAGGAAATTCGTCGTTTCGGTAATCGCCCGGTTGAGGCGATTGATAATCGTCCCGGTCAGCTCGCCATCAAAATAACTTTGCGGCAAGCCAAGCAAGTGATGATAGTACCGCGTCGACAGCTGCTGTTTGAGCCGCGTGGCCATCACGTCGCCCCAGTAACCGCCAAGGTTTCGCACAATCGTATTCGTCACGTCAAGCGCCAGTAGCACCAGCGCCAGGAAAATTGCCTGCTCAATTCCTACATTACCGCCCTCAACCACCTCAACCATCAAGTTGGTCGCCCGCGAAATCACGAACGGTACTGCGATGCCGGTCAGCGCCACGACAACCGAGCTGACACTAACTCCGATGTAGTATCTGCCCATGCCGCGCGCATATCGGAGCATGTGGATCAGCGGCTTCATCAGACTATTTCAGCGCCCCACGCGTCTTTGGCCACCCGCTCAATCTGCTGCATCACCGGCGCGATATCCTTATCCGCCAATGTCCGTGCGAGTGAAGTAAACGTCAGCCGCCATGTTATCGTTTTCTGCGCCACATCCTCCTCAGACTGATAAATAGTGAGTGGCTCAATTCGCACCTCCATAGCAACGTCCCGTACAACCTCGTCCAGCGTCTGTAGTAGCTGCTGATACTTGACAGCGGATGGTACTTTGAGCGAGATATCGCGCGTCGTTGATGGATAGCGGCTGAGTGGCTGATAATGACTGTCACGCTTGGCATAGACAGCCTCCAAGCCAGCCGTATCCAAGCTCGCCGCTGCCACGTACGTTGGCAGTTTGAAGTTCTTGATGACTGATTGTTTCAATTCGCCAACTATACCGATGAACGTTCCGTCAGTTGTTTCGACCAGTGCACTACGCGACTGGTCAAACGGTGCCGTGGCTGGGAAAGTGAGTTCCTCTTCAATTGGCTTGAATACCACCTCGGCGCCAAGATCACGCGCCAGCTGCTCAACCAAGCGACGAATCGTGTAAAATGGTGCGCCCGCTCCCGGTTTTTTGGCGGCGTAGACAATATCCGTGAACTGACTGGCTTCTGGCAGGCCATCTTCACCCAGACCATGCATTTTGCTGTGACCCTTGCCCATCTCGAACAGGGCAAATTCATCATGTCCGGCCTTAATGTTGGCATGGACCTTGTCGAGCAAACTCGGCAGCACCGTCAAGCGGTAGTATTGTAAATCAGGACTGAGGGCGTTTGATAATTTGTATGCCTGGCTGATGTCTTGCTCGGCGTTTTTCAGGATGCGTTGGTGAACGAAGCTGTAGGTCAATACTTCATTAGCGCCAGCGCGCGATAGACTTTGGCGAATCGCCTGCTTGAGCTGGCGGCGCGGATTCCTAGGCGCTGGCTTGATGCTGCGCATTGGTAATTGGCGCGGTAGTTTATCAAAGCCATACAGCCGACCGACTTCTTCGACAATGTCCTCCGGTAGCTCAAGGTCGGTGCGCCAGAATGGCACGGTCACCTTGATGCATAATTTCAAAATAGCTTTCGAATTATCGACAACTCTCGCGCTGCCATCAACATATGTCGCTTCTTGACCTGGATAAGCGACAGTTGGAGTTCCAGAT
>JABCOH020000012.1 GCA_013333695.2 Candidatus Saccharimonadota bacterium
AATAGCAGCCAAGATAGCGATGACCACGATGACGATCAAGAGCTCAACCAATGTGAAACCTTTAGTTTTGTTTGAAGAAATCATTTCTGATTTGCCCCCTATTTTTAGTTAGTTATTATTGTAACTTGATTGTAGCAAAGCGATTATAAAAGCGCAAGCATTTTATGAATAATTCCCTGATTCGACTCACATTGGCCATAAAAACAGAGGTAGTACCTCAAAGCACTTCCTGCTCGAAACGGGGGCGTTATCCACACGACCCACCCGAACCCGCTATGGACACGAGGCGCCGGCAGTGCCGTTTGCAGGAACATTGATTGACTTGATGAGGCGCTGGCTGGAGTACTGAATATTTTCACCAGCAACGGTTTTAGTCACCCCGAGGCTGACCTTGAGCGTACCGTCATTAATCTTGCAGACATTGAAATTAAGCACTGTACTGGTGTCGATGATTGTCTCGACTGCCCCGTCCAGCTGCCAGATACGGTCACTGGCACTCGGACATGAGCCATCGTACATCGTCTTGCGCTTGAGTTCCGAGCCGCTCTGGAAATACTCAGTGGTATAGGTCTTGGCATCAGCGATAGCAACCGCTCCCCACGCCACACCGCAATCACTTTTTTGGATCAGACGCCGCGTCGGGCTGTAGGGGTTGTCGCTGGTGGCGAGACTATGCATGCGTACATATGATGAGGTTGTTCCCTCAAGTGTGGTACTGAGCCGCACGTCCGCCTCAATCCGATCAAGTGCCGTTAGCACATCGCTCTGTAGCTGTGACCTGGCACTAGTGATCATTGATGAGCCAGTAAGGTTGATAATTAGGCCGATGATACCCGCCAGTACCAAGATAATGACTGGCGCAATCGCCAAGATCTCAATGAGTGTAAATCCTTGGCTATTCTGCTGCCGATTAGCGTTAGCCCGAAATGTACGTCGCATGCACCACCTCCTGCGCTGGCGTTCCATAAGTAATAATCACTGCGACGCGAATCACTGCGACGCTGTTTGGCACTTTACAATATTCGACTCGAGCACGTACTGGATCCGGCAATGTTGGCGTGGTCGGTGGTGTCACGTGTTCAGTCTTGACCGCACCGCTGCCACAAACTTCAGACACCGTTTTGTACAGGCCGCGTTCACGCAGAATGCTATATCCGATACTGGCGGCCTCCGACGTACGGCGAGCCTCAGTATTGCGCGCCAACACCGCCCCGTACAGTTGGTAGCCGCTCATTATAAAGATCCCGGCGATAATCAAGGTGATCATCAGTTCGACAACGGTGAAACCGCCCGCATGTTTTAGAGACGTTTGCTGTTGAGTACTTGCCATTTACCCGGCTCCTTTGTTTCTAAATGATAAAAAATCGTATAGCGCCGACAGGCCGTACCTATCTCGTCACACACGCCACCGTAAACCCCAGCAATGTAGACGTACGCACCGTTCGGATAATTAGTAATCTTGGTGTTTTCGTAATCATCCTTCTTGGCAAACAGCTGACCCACGTTAGCGATCGGATTGACACCGAATGTACCGTTAATCGCCGAAATGAGGCGTTCTCGATCCAGCGGGCCAGTCTTGGCGGCACCACCTAGTTCATCAAATGCTGCCGCAAACTGCGCCGCAGTCATCTTGCCAGCACCGCTGGCGCCAGAAACATACGCCGGATAGCCGCCAGCAGGCTTGATGACGTTACCGGCACTGTCACGAATTTCCCGTGGATAGACGCTCTCGAGGTAGTTCTGCAAGGCTAGTACATCGGCCTCACGCTCCTTATCGCGTGCCGCCGCCTGATAATTACGAAAACTTAATGTCGCGAGCACCAGCAAAATCGCCATGACGGCAATAGCAATGATCAGCTCGACTAGCGTAAACCCCCGTCCCTTCATACCCCCATCATACTCGGAAATATGCATAAGCGCAAGCGTTTTGAGACTCAAATTTCCAACGGTTCTTGCTGGATCTGGATGTGGAACTTATCGTAGACTGCCTGGATGATGGCGTCACGCGCCGCTGCCAGGTCGTGATAGCTGGTCGCCGACTCATTGATCAATACCAGCGCGTTCTTGTCGTGCACCCGCATGCCGTGAAGCAACGCCCCCTTGAGCCCAGCCTGCTCGATCAACCAGCCCGTCGGTACCTTGTGTCGGCCGTCCGGCATGTCATAGGACGGCGCATCCGGATACTGTTCACGAAGTTCATTCAGCTGCCATGATTCGATCAGTGCGTTCTTGAAGAATGAACCAGCGTTGGGTCGCTCGGTCGGATCGGGCAGCTTGTCAAACCGAATCGCCATAACCGCGTCACGGATCACCTGCGGCGTAAAGGTTGTGATGTTCATGTTGGTCAAATACCGCTGCAAGCCGGCATAGAACGGCGGTTTTGGCGCTGCGTGATAGAGCTTGATGGTAATTGAGAGGATGCAGTAGCGGCCACTCGCCTCACCACGAAAAATACTATGCCGATACGAAAACCCGCACTCCGCTGCGCTCAAGGTTACCACTCGGTCGGTCAGCGAATCGTACGCCTCTAGCTCGATGAGCACATCAGCAACTTCCTGGCCATACGCACCGACATTTTGTACCGGCGCGGCGCCGGCTGTCCCAGGGATGGCCGACATCGCCTCAATACCGCTCAGACCCATGGCGACTGTGTGCTTGACTACCTCGTCCCATATTTCACCAGCACCAACCTTGATCGTTGCGGTCTGACCATCATCAGTTAGCACTTCAAATCCCTTGATTCGATTGAGCAGTACCGCCCCCGCAAACCCTTCGTCGCGAGCGATGACATTACTACCGCCACCCAAGACAAAAATTGGGATACCCTGCACCTTGGCACTGTTATATAATTCCCTCACTTCATTCACCGATGTCGCCGATGCCATAAAGCGCGCTGTGCCACCGAGGCGCATCGTCGTATATTGTTGCAACGGAATCTCTGTTCGTATCTCCATGTGATACATTATATCATTTCTATTTAGGCGCAGCGCGTGGTATAATACCTCTGTATGCACCCGTAGCTCAGCGGATTAGAGTACTTGGCTTCGAACCAAGGGGTCGCAAGTTCGAATCTTGCCGGGTGTACCATGAATTTCGCGCTTTCCCACCGGACCTTTTCCTATCAGCGCGTTAGTGTGCCCCGTTAGCTCAACTGGATAGAGCGTTGGTTTCCGGTACCAAAGGTTGCAGGTTCGATTCCTGTGCGGGGTACCACTATACTAGACAATGTCCTGATCAATGCCAGGGTATTTTTGCCCAAATTCCTCAGTTGTTAGCAATACCAATTTGCCATTCGTCATGTCTTTAATTGTACCTTGAAAATGATTATATGCCTCATATACCGACAGGCTGGGGGTTATCATCCGCGGTAATTTATGGATGAAGTCCATTGCCCATATTATTGCTGGTGTATAGACGTCTTGTTCACCTCCACTAAAACCTATCAGCGTTTCTCCGCTCAGAGACCACATCAACTCATCATGAAATACTTTCGCTGGTTGATACTTAATTTCTTCTTCGGTAACGGTCGTGAGGCGCTCTATCGTGGCATCGAACTCGCGCCGCGATTGCTCTTTTTGTTCTAATTCCCGCACGTCATCAAAGAGCTGCAATAGAGCCGTTGACAAAAATCTATCGGTATGAGCCTGCTGCGTTTCTAGCTCGCTGAAGTCAGTTGTCATACCCATATTACGGCGCACTCCTCGCGCCACCCGTTCGTACTGTATCGCATCACATGTCTTTTGATATTCTTGGTACTTGTCAGCAAACGTAAGCGCAGCAGGACTATATTGCGGCGTACTAAACATAAACCAAATATCTCTGACATTTATCTTTCGCAGGTCAAGATCCCAATAATCTAGATCAGTGTGGTTCGGATTGATTTTTCTTATAAGAGAAGACCAGTCCGAACCGGCAGCCCACCATAATGTTCTCCTTTCCAGCTCCTCATTAATACGATCAAGGTCAATGATGATATTATCGGGACAGCTGTGTACTGCCTGACTAAAGCACATCACCTGTTTCTCAAGCCACTTTGCCTCTGCCAGTTGAGTACCTAATGTACTCACTGCGCCACCTACCATAATCCCAGCCGCTGATAAAAGTGGCTCACCAGAGCTGAGCAGTGACGCGCCACTGCCAGTAATAAAACCACCAAGACCAATAGTACCAAGGGTACCTATATCCCGCAGTGTCGGTTTAGTATGGCGGTCATTCTGAGTCGTACCCTCAAGTTGCCTCATGATATCCACAAGTACTGGATCCTGACATATAGTAATATAGCCTTGTTTGAAGATACGATCATTACACTCAGCTTGTAAATACAAGTCAGAGGTGAAACATCCTCCTAGAAGTACCCTGTCCGCAACAACACGATAGGGTTCTTGCATTTCTTTTGAGTGATTCAGGTCTAGATATGTCGACTCCCCTGATCTTTGTATTCGAACAGGAGTCAATACCTCCACGCCCCCTCGCGGTATGGCACGACGCGTCCGCTCGGTTAGTTGCCCACTTTCATCAATAAAACCACTCTCTACAAGCCCCTCAACCGCATGGGGCGATTGCGCCTTAATCTCACTTCCGCGCCCGGAAAACTCCATACCGTTCTTAGCCATGTACCTATTATACAATAATAGACTGTATTGGCAACTCTACTATCCGGGTGATATCGGCGGCACACCCGGGTCTGGGGACACCATACTACTGCTATCGGCCGCCTCGCCGACCACCGCTCGTATCTGCTCCGCCGTGATAATCGTCGTTGAACCCGGCGCGACAGTGCCAGCGAGCAGCTGCTTGGCGACGGTATTCTCGACGGCTCGTTGCACCACGCGGCGCATCGGACGAGCGCCGAGGCGCGGGTCGTAGCCAGCATCGACCAGTAATTTTTTACCCACCTCCTCGACAGCGACTTGGATTTTTTGTGGCGCCAACGTTCGATTGATACCAGCCAGAATGAGATCAACGACCTGCAGCAGCTCTTCTTTGCCCAAGGGACGAAATAGCACGATTTCATCAAAGCGGTTCAAGAATTCCGGACGAAATAGATTGGCACTGATCAGCTCGTTGATAAATGTTTGCTCAAACTGCTCCAGCTGGTAGCCGCGCTCGATGTATTCGCGGATCCGCTCAGCCCCAGCATTCGATGTGGCGATAATAATGGCGTCACGAAAACTAATATCGCGGTTTTTCTCGTCGCGTAAAATTCCCTCGTCCAGTAGCTGCAATAGTGTCGTGAGCACCTGCGGATGGGCCTTTTCAATTTCATCGAGCAACACCACCGAGAATGGTCGCTTTTGCACCTGGGCGGTCAGGCTCATCGGATCATTCGCCCCATCAGCGATCAAGCGCGCCACGTCCTCGGCCCGCACAAATTCGTTGAGATCCAGCCGGATGAGGTTGCCCTCGCCACCAAAATAGATATCCGCCAGCGCCTTGGACAGCTCGGTTTTACCGACACCAGTTGGTCCGAGGAACAAAAACGTACCAATCGGCCGATCAGGGTTACGCACGCCGGCACGCGCTCGCCGGATCGCATCAGAGATGACGCTGACGGCACGCGTTTGATTGATCATGCGCTGATGGATCAAGTCTTCAAGGTTCAAGAGTTTTTCCCGTTCGTCATCAGTCGAGGCGGTCGCGATCTTGATACCCATGGTTTTTTCAACCGCGTCATCGACCGACTGAGCTGTCACCAGCCCGGACGACGCATAATGAGCTGCCGCCTCCAGCACCTTGAGCGCCCGACCTGGCATCGCCACGTCTTGGACATAGCGCTCGCCGACGCGGTAGGCTTCGGCGATGGCTTGATACATGTAGGTCACTTTATGGCGATGTTCAAGGCTGATTAGCTGATCGCGCATAATTCGCACCGTCTCCTCAGGTGATGATGGCTCGATAACGATGGTATTTAACGCCGTCGCCAGCTGGGCGTTGCGCTGAGAAATTTGCAAGTAGCGCTGGCTATCCATGGTCAAGATAATTCGCAGCCTGCCCGCCTCCAAGATTGGCAGTAGCAAATTACTCAGATCAACCGAACCGACGCCCTCCTCGAAAAACAGCTGGGCATTATCGAGACACAAAATGACATTCTTTGACAAAAATGCTTCGTTGAGAATTTGCGTCACCAGCGCTTCCAGCTCACCCCGACCAGCCGCCGCCGAGATCAGCGACGAGGCGTCCAGGAGAAAAATCTGCCGATAGAGAAGCGACGACGGCACGGTTTTATGTCCGTCAATGAGCATCTCGGCGAACGCCGCCACGACCGTACTTTTGCCAGCCCCATCGAGCCCGACCAGCGCTGCATTTTGCCGGCCGTTCGAGCCAAAAATTGTCATCAGCTGCTCCAGCGCCGCCTGATGAGCGTCCAGCTGCGAGATCATCGTCCCGCCCGATACCTGCAGGCTGAGGTTCTGGGCGAACCGGCTCAAGAGCGGCGTATAGCCAAACGACCAGTCGCGAGCGATACCACCGGTTTGAAGCGGCTTTTGCTTGAACTGCTCAATCAATGACTTGAGGCGTTCATACCACATAATGCCGCCCAGCACATCACGAAAATCAATTTTTAGATTTGCCAGCAGGGCGTCATGATTCGGAAATTGCTCAACGATCGCCGCCGCCAGCACCGCACCTGTTACCTTCGGGCTATTGGTGTCACGCCAAATTCGCAGCGCTGATTGCCACACGGTCGGCGTGTTATTTGGATCATCCGAAGCAATATTCGCCAAAAAGTTCGGCGTGAGGCCCAACCGCACCCCGAGGAATTGCCCGGCCCGCGACTGACCAACCGCCAGCGCGATCTCTTTTGGCGTCGGTCGCTGACCCAGGCGGCCCAGCACATCCGCTGCCATCACATCATCAATCGTCTCCGCTCGCACACTCACCGCCATCGTCTTGAGATCGCCCTGCCACCACACGCTGAGCATCGCCAGTGGCCCCACCAGGCCAATCATCAACCAGCCAACCGGCCCGTGCTTGATCAATAGCCAAACGCCACCCAGGCCCAATGCAACGGCGACGAGTACCACTAGCACATGCCAAACTGTACCAAACCGCGCCGTGAACCGTGCCTTTTGCGCCCGCAAGCTGTGATAACGAAACTCCGGTCGCACCTCGTTCATGCCAAAACCCTCATCTGCCACAAGATAATTCCTATCACCGGTGTTACGGGTAGCAATGCCCACACCACGATGCTGCCGACCGCCCACACCGCCCGCAGGCTGATAACCACCAGCCCCGCAAACAGCACCAAAAGCCGCACCACCGCACCAACTGCCCGTGAGAACAGTCGGTCAAAAAAAGCCTGTATCTTGACAGCGAGCGGCACCTGAGCACGAATTTGCCCTGCGGAAATTTGGCGAAATGGATCGAACAGCGTCCGCACCAACAAACCGATTGAGAAAAAATCAGCTGTCCGCAGCACGCCGAGACCAACGCGCTGCATATGCCGCCGCCAACCTGCGCCATACCACCACTGGAAAATACCCACCAAAAACATAGTTCTATTGTAGCACACTGCTTGGGCGCGGTATAATACGAAATATGTCACGACAGATTCTCAGTACACTCATCGGCAAAACCGTCAAACAAGCCGCTCGCCTGCGCGGTGGCGGCTCGGCGCTCCCGGGGTTGGTTATCGAAAAGATTGATCCAGGCTTTATCGCTCGTACGCTGGCGCAAATACCGCACGGCGTGGTGGTTATCAGCGGCACAAATGGTAAGACCACTACCACTAAAATCGTCGTTGAACTGCTCGAGGCGGCCGGCCTTAAGGTTTTTACCAATCGCACGGGCAGTAATTTCTCGCGCGGCGTGGCGGCAGCGCTGCTCGGCGAGGTAGACATGCGCGGGCGGCTGGATGCCGACATCGCGGTGCTGGAGCTTGACGAGGCCTGGGCAGTCAAGTTTGTTCAATTAGTACCGCCGCGCTACAGCCTGCTACTCAACGTCATGCGCGATCAGCTGGATCGGTTTGGCGAGATCGACACGGCGGCTGGTTTCTTGGCAAAAATCGCCCAGGCAACCACTGATACCGTGGTGCTCAACCGCGACGACCCACGCATCTATCGCCTGCACCAAAAAACGGCGGCAGACGTAGCGTTTTTTGGCACGACCGACCAGCTGCTGGAGCTGATGCCGACCGACGATGCGCTCAAGACCGGCCAAGCTCAGGCAAATCAGACGGCTCCAGCCGACGTGCTGCTCACGGACATTGATAAGCAAACGGCGACCTTTCACATTGACAATGCCAAGCACGCGGTACAGATGCGGCTGAATGGCGTGTATAACTTGTTGAACGCAGCAGCGGCGCTGAGTTTGGTCCGACAAATTACGGGAGAGAAAGCCGAGCTAACGACACTACTAGGCGCCCTGTCAGACGTAGCGCCGGCATTCGGTCGAGGCGAGACCATTGTGATTGACGGCACGCCGATTGAGCTAATTCTCGTGAAAAACCCGAGCGGCTTTCGGCTTAGCCTGCTGTCATTTGCCGACGGGACGGCGGATACGATGATTGCTATCAACGACAACTACGCCGACGGACGCGACGTTAGCTGGCTATGGGACGTGGATGTCTCACGCCTCGAGCAGGTGGCGGTGGTCAGCGGTGTGCGCGCTCATGATATGGCGCTGCGGCTGGAGTATGACGCCATCACGCCAGAAATAATCGAGCCAGATTTAGCGGCGGCGCTGGAGAAATTACTGGCCCATCATCCACGCAAACCGAAACATATTTACTGTACCTACACAGCGATGATGCGGCTGCGTAAATTATTATCAATCAAAACCGATGTGGAGGCCATCCGATGACGATCACGATTATTCAATTGTATCCGCGCGATATGAATCTATATGGTGACTGGGGTAATACACTGGCGCTGAAAAAGCGGCTGGAGTGGCGCGGTTTCACGGTGCGTATTATTGATCATAATCCGGGTGATGCGACTGATTTTGTGGCGGGAGATATGTTCATCGGCGGCGGTGGTCAGGATGCCGGGCAAGAAATTATCCAGGACGATTTGCTGGCGCGAGCGGATGAGCTACGGCACCTAGCAGAGAGTGGCGTGCCGATGTTGATGATCTGTGGTATGTATCAATTGTTTGGCCGAGCGTTCACCACACACGATGGACGCGTGATTCGCGGTGCGGGGATTTTACCGCTAGAGACATACGCCAAGGCAGAACGACTGATCGGCAACATTACACTCGAGAGCGAGGAGTTTGGGCAGATCGTTGGCTATGAAAATCATAGCGGCCAGACGCTGCTTGATGAAGGGGTGTCACCGCTGGGGCGCGTGGTGCGAGGCGCTGGCAATGATGAGACTGGCCAAATCGAGGGCGCGAGGCTGCACAACATCGTGGCGACGTACCTACACGGGCCAATCTTGCCAAAGAATCCACGACTTGCTGATTTTTTGATCACCGCAGCACTCACACGAAAAGGCTATACCGATAAACTCAGCGCGCTGCCCATCGACCGCACCGCAGAACACGCGCAGCGGGTGGCGATGGAACGAGGGCGGTAAGCTCACGTACACTGGATCATTGCAGCAAAAACACCCCCAAAGCAGGACTTCGAGGGCGTTTGTTTATCTACTCAGCTCATGAAAAGCCTCCGCTCTGAAGACGGAGGCTTTAACGTATCATTTTGGTCGGGGTGAAAGGACTCGAACCTTCGACCTCACGGTCCCAAACCGCGCGCGCTAGCCAACTGCGCCACACCCCGAGAAGCTAATCTCGATACTCACTCCGCTTCATTCTATCACAGATTACGCGGTAAGTATAGGGCAATAGATCAGGTCACATTTTAATGTCATCTCGCTGCTCATGCTATAATATACATATGACAAAAGCTCCAACCCCACCCTCACATAAACCTCGCACGAAACACTGTTTCGTCGTCACACTCAGCGCCATTGGAGTCCTCGCGCTTGGCTTTATCACCGTGTTTGAAATCATTCCCCGTATACCAACAGGCGACTATATTACCGTTGGCCGCTTTAGCAATCCACGAGACAACGCCGAGAGTCTACGGAAGTGTTTTGACAGAACACGCATAGCCTACGAGATCAATGGCGACGAGATTCGCATCCGCAAGTCACTAGAGCGGCTGTTTGTGGAACGGTGCACATGAGATCTAACCACGGTTAAAGTCTCGGTAATAAAGTGTATTTTCTAGATGATTATGCCCCGCATTAAGCACACTGCCCGCATAACTCACCGCCGACAAATGATATATCTCTGTGCCATTGTCTGCGTGTATCTCATGTTGCCCATTCTCATTTGCATCGGCGTCATCCCCTGGAATATGAAGTTAGTGGCACTCGTCGTCGGTGTAGTAGCGATGTACATAGTGATGCGAATACTCGGCAATACGCATAGTGACATCGGTATTACGCGGCAACGTATCATCTATTCACTCAAAACCGTGCTACCGATAACTATAGCTCTTATTATCGCAGCCGGGCTGTTTCTGCTCCTCGAAAAACCTCGGTTCTCACCAACCGAAGGAATAGGATTTTATGTATTTTATATCCTCATCTCGTGCCCGGCTCAAGAACTGTTATTTCGCGGCATCCTCAGCCGTATGCTGCAAGAACTACGAGCACACCGAGTGCTGGAGCTTGGCATAGCAGCCATCCTTTTCGGTTATGTACATATTATCTACGGCGACATACTCACCGTTATTGTTATGAGCATCGTCGGCCTTTTCTGGTACCGAGCGTACCAGCGGTCATCGAACGTCATCGGCGTAACGATAAGCCACATAGTACTTGGTGTAGTGACGATTGCTCTGGGGATTATTGATTAACATTGACAAGTTACCCCCCCATTTTGTTTAATGGTAAACAAGATGAGAGGGATGGAACAAGGATCAAGACCAGAAACAAAAGAACCACAGCCAGATTACGAAGCGCAGCAAGATCAAGCACCGAGACTAGCACGATGGGCGGTACGAGTAATGGGTGGCCTGCTTGGGCGCAGGAAGGAAAAGTGCAAGCAGATGCCCGAGCTTTCCCCCGAAGCGGTGAAGTGTGCCCTACGCGGGAGGGTTAAAAATCCAGCTGATAATGCGGTTGGGCAAGATTCAAATTCGCCAGAAGAGGATATTCAATACCCGTATATCAATCTCGATGACTCGCTCTATCGGTACCCTTTCCCGGCGGAATTGCTTCCAGGACTAAAGCAATCGGAAACAACTCGCAAAGAGATGGAAGAACGGAGAGATGCTTGGAATGATTTGTATTTTCATTTAATCGAGCAGCTTGGAACCATCAAAGCGATGACTTTGGCATACGAGGAGCGCACTACCAAGAGAATGTCAAAAAGCGAGTATGATCTACTAGAAGAAAAGTATCAAGATTTGCTAAAAGTCTGCACCTTCGTCCTCGAAGAGCGAGATCGCGTCGACGAACTCATCCACACAGACCGATACGTCCCTCATGCACGTTGGAGCGCAGACACTATTTTTGCTTGAACAAACCAAGCTCCAAAGCCCGACGAACGGCAATCTTATACCCCTCGGGCATGTTGAGGTCATTGACCTTATCCGGAGAAACAAGCGCCAACTCTTTATGTTCATGACTAAAGTGCGGCGTTGCGCTCTCGACCGCTTTCGCAAAATATATAACCACAAAAACGTGGCGATACGGAAAAATTGTGTACACCCAATTGTGAACATTCATCCCAACTGATATATCAATGTTCAATTCTTCATGAACTTCACGTTGTACGCACACTGTTGAACTTTCCTCAAGATCTAATTTTCCTCCCGGCAGCTCCCATTCATTACGCTCATTTCGCAAGAGCGGAATCTGACCGTTAAGGGAGATGACAGCCTTAACAGAAACTGGCAATTGATATTCAAAATAATCAACACCCCGCTTAACCAAATAAGGCTGGGCGAGTGACTTAACTTCAATCGTTTCTTTTTGATCTATCATACGCACATTGTGCGGTATAGTGTCTCTATTCACAAGAATTAGCTTAACAAATAATTGATGTATTCACATACTTTTTGCGGCTTATTGTTAAATACACACTAACTGTGTTACACTCTATGTACAGCCCCAGGCTGCCTGCAAAAATCATAAAGGAGTTATATATGCGAGCAAAGCAACAAGAGATTATCGCCGCCCTCGGTGTCGAACCCACCATCCAGCCAATGGAAGAGATTGAGAAGCGCAGTAAATTCCTAGCTGACTATCTGGGGCAAACTGGTCTTAAGGGTTTTGTATTGGGGGTTTCTGGCGGTCAGGATTCACTGCTCGCAGGAATTTTAGCACAGCGCGCCATCAAGCTGAGACGCCAAAGCGGCCAAAACTGCTGCCTCCACACTATGCTACTGCCCTACGGTGATCAACATGACCGCCCAGATGCTGAGCTAGCTGTTGAGACTATTAAGTCTTATAATGGATTGAACGTCATAGAACACGACATTAATATACAACCTAGCGTCGATGCACCCGTTACCTCTCTACGCAACGATGGTCAAGAAATTAGTAATTTCAACAAAGGCAATATCAAGGCTCGTATCCGTATGATGACACAGTATGCTATTGCCGGTGTCTATGGGTTATTGGTAGTTGGCACTGATCATGCCGCCGAATCAGTCACGGGATTTTTCACCAAGTTTGGCGATGGCGCCGCCGACATTATGCCACTATATGGCTTGACTAAACGTCAAGGCCGAGCCATGCTGAATGTACTACGGGCTCCCGAACGCCTCCTTCGTAAAATACCGACCGCTGATTTATTAGATGATCGCCCCGCTCAACCTGATGAAGTAGAACTAGGCCTAACATATGATGATATTGATGATTATCTCGAGGGCAAAGAAGTTGACCCCAAGATTGCTGAGAAGATAGAAGAACGCTACGACAAGACTCAACACAAACGAAACCTGCCGGTAGCATATAGAAGGAGTCAGTAAATCCGACTTGGCAAACTAGCTACTTCAGGGTAAGATATATTGCATGAAATACACGAAACCATACATTCCACCTACGTTAACCGTTGATGCAGTGATATTTCAAATTAGCAGCGGCACACTAGAAGTCCTACTCCTAAAGCGACCCAATGAGCCGTTCAAGGGTGAATGGGCGCTACCCGGTGGATACAACGCCAAAGGCGAGACGACAACAGCCGCACTGAAACGTATCGTTACCCAAAAAACGGGCGTGGATGTCGAGAGTGACCTGAGCTATATTGAGCAGCTCTACACCTTTGACACGGTTGACCGGGACCCGCGGGGGCATGCTGTATCAGTAACGTACCTCGGGTGTGGACGCGCTATCACGCTAGATGAGACAAAATCACACGCGGCATTTTTTGATGTACACAATCTACCGCCGCTGGCTTATGATCACACCAGTATTATTGAATACGCTAGAGAGCGGCTGATCGCCAAGCTAACATATACGAATGCTGTGTCGGCGTTTATGGAGCGACGTTTTACCCTGACCCAACTACAGAACGCCTATGAAATTATCTTTGATCGTGAATTTGACAAGCGTAATTTTCGCAAAAAATTCCTCAGCCTCAATCTCATTCATGAAACCGACGAGTTGTGGCGTGACGGCGCACATCGTCCAGCAAAACTATACGAGTTTAATTCCCAAAATCTCGAGACGTTATCACGGAGCTTTGATTAGCTAATATCACCAAGCCAGGGGCAGGATAGGGTATCGATTTTTTATATTATTTTACCAATTAGTGTTGACTACACAATAACTAGTTGCTAGACTATACAGTAAGTGTAGTTTATACATTAAGTAAGGAGGCAATCTATGGAAACAGTAAAACCAACTCGAAATGTACTTGTTGCCGTTGATGTGCAGCATGATTTTATCGATGGTAGCCTGGCAGTTGCCGAGGGCGAGCAGGTCGTTGCCCCGCTCAATACCATCGCCGAGACCGTGCGGCACCATGCTGGGCAGGGCGTTTTTACCCGTGACTGGCACCCCGCAAAAACACCACATTTTGTTAATTGCGGTGGCCAGTGGCCAGTCCACTGTGTGGCTGGCACAACTGGTGCTAGCTTTCACGATAAACTAAACGTGCAGCCTGGTGACACTATTATCGACAAAGGCGTGGGTCAGACTGACGGTTACTCTGGCTGGGAGGGTCAAAGTGACACAGGCGAGACGCTGGAGACCATCATCACACCACGAACACCTCGCGAGAAGGTTCAGGTATTTCTCGGCGGGCTCGCAACTGACTTTTGCGTCAAAGCGACTGCTCTGGATATTGCCAACCACTTCCGAGATGATGCGCGAGTTTCCATCTATCTACTGCGAGAGGCTATTCGTGCTGTCGGGATCACACCAACTGATGAAGAAGAGGCCTTAGCCGCCATGAAAGAGGCCCACATTATCGCGGTTTCAACCAGTGAGGCTAAAATGATGATCGAAAGGAGTGTTCAATGAACCGTGAACCTAAATTATCACAAGGCCTAGATTACTATAAAGCGACCATGGGACAGCTGGAGTATGACAAGCATCCTGACGCCGAGGTCACCTTTACCTTGAAAAATCGCGCCCCTACCCTACTATCAGAATTTGTAAGCGCAGAAGAATTACGCGCCCAGCTCAGTAACGTAGCAAACGGCTGGCAACCTGATGAGATCGCCTACCTCGCCAGCCTACAAAATCAAGACGGCACAGCACAATTCACGCCAGAATACCTCGACTTTTTACGCGACAATCCCCTACCACCTGTTGACATTGGTTATGATGAGCGCGGTGATTTAGCGGTTAGTACTACAGGCAAATGGCCACTGGTTACGTTTTGGGAAACAGTGGTCATGAGCGAGCTGAACGAATTATATTTCCAGAATAAACTTGCCCATGAAGGTAGTTCGCTAAAAGAACTATATGCCGAAGGAGATCGGCGCTTAAGCGAGAAAATTGACATGTTACAACATCGCCCGGACATCAAGTTCTCTGACTTCGGCACACGACGACGGTTTAGCTACGCCTGGCAGAAGCACGTCATCGAGCGCGTTGCACGTGAACTTCCTGATAATTTCGTTGGCACCTCAAATATTTATTTGGCACATGAGCTTGGCTTGCAACCGATTGGTACATTCGCGCATGAATTACCGATGGTTTACGCGGCACTGGCCGACAAGGCTGGCGACAATCCGTTAGATGGCCACTATCAGGTACTCCAAGATTGGCAGCAACTGTATGGCGAAGGTTTGTCAACCGCCCTAACTGACACATTTACGACAGAGTTCTTTTTCGCTGACTTCACACCGGAGCAAATGACTTCATGGCAGGCTCTGCGCCATGACTCTGGTGACCCGATGCAGTTTGGTGACATGGTGATTGCATTTTACGAGCAGCACGGTATCGATCCGCGCCAAAAGACAATCGTCTTTAGCGATGGGCTGGATATCGAGACAATTATCAAACTGGCTGATTACTTCAAGGATCGCATCAAGGTAACATTTGGCTGGGGCACAACACTGACAAACGACCTCGGAGTTAAGGCAAATAATTTCGTCATGAAAGCCACTGCGGTTGATGGCGTGCCGACAGTTAAACTGAGCGACGTTGAAGGTAAGCACACAGGCCCAGATGATAAAATTGAAGAATATAGAACACATGTAAAAGCAAAAATTGGTCGTCAAGCGTTAAGGCAACTGGTCGCCTCATGAATGAAATGATGTCAACCACGGAACAGAAACTGTGGTATGATGGACCAAATTATACCGCTGATAGTATCGTTATTCATCCGGAATCACAACAAGTTCTCTTAGTTAAACGGAAAACCGGCGAATGGGCGCTACCTGGCGGCTTCATTGATCCAGGAGAAGAACCACTCACGGCAGCCCATCGTGAGGTAATAGAAGAGACTGGTGCAACTATTGGCGATGATCCGACCCTTGTGTTCTGTGGACTGGTTAACGACCCGCGCAATACCCAGACTGCCTGGATAGAAACCAGTGCTTATCTATTTACAGTCCCCGACCTAACGGCAATAACTGGGCGTGATGAT